>DAIOVT010000046.1:0-14019 GCA_036758885.1 Kineosporiaceae bacterium | reverse complement strand
ACTCTTTGAAGGACCAAGCCACGGGCTCTGCTCGGGAGCTATCCACCTACGTCACAGCGGCCTATCAAGGGGCGGGAGGATGTAGGC
This sequence comes from Kineosporiaceae bacterium, assembly GCA_036758885.1. GTDB lineage: Bacteria > Actinomycetota > Actinomycetes > Actinomycetales > Kineosporiaceae > DAIOVT01. Next base: position 13,932 of record DAIOVT010000046.1, on the reverse strand, counting down.
CCTGGTGAATTGCCGCGACCTCGCCGAGTCGGACACCTTCGTCAGCGTCTGCGGGTAGGACGACGGGAGCGTGACCGGCGAGGCTCTAAAGTCGCGGGCCCAGTCCACGCCGACCCGGTGGCCGTCGGTCGACGGTTCCGTGACCACGCCGATCGCCTTGACGAGCATCGTCTTGAAGTCGTCGTCGGGCCATCGTCTGACAACACGTCGAACCTGAACCGCATCTCCCGACCCTCAACGCGGAAGAGCCTGGCATCCGGCCGAGCGGGTTCGGGAGCCAGTGGAACCTCCGCAGGTGAGAGTCGAGCACGTTGCTGACGAATAGGATCGTGTTGCGCTCACGCTGAACACCTACAGCCACCTGTGGCCGACCGCCGAAGACCGCACCCGCGCCGCCGGCGGCTGCCTCATGAAGCAGGCCCTGAATGTCGATGCGGCCGAACCAGCCGCACCAAGGCGACCGGCGCGACACCGAACGGTCGTCAAGCTGGAGGACGGCCTCGCGCAGACTTCAGAGCCGAAGCAACTCAAGCGATTGCATCGCCAGCGGACAGGCGCCGCACCGGGCACAAGCCGCGACAGCGCCCCGCGTCCTGAGCAGCCACTCGGCGGACTCTCACTATGACCGACGGCGGGCTGGCTCCCGAGGGACGCAGTGTCCGTGCGGGATGATTGAGTCATGGACTGGAACAGCCCCGACGACCTCCGCGCGCTCGTGCAGCGTCTCCGTCGGCTTCCGTCCGAGAACGAGTGGATCGAGTTCAAGGTCAACAACGCCGACCCCGAAGAAGTCGGTGAGTATGTCTCTTGCTTAGCCAACTCGGCGGCCTTGGCGGGTCAGGAGACTGGCTACCTCCTCTGGGGTATCGCCGATGCGACCCACGATGTCGTGGGCACCACGTTCCGGCCCGAACACGCCAAGAAGGGCAACGAGGACCTCTACCACTGGATTCTCCGGTTGCTCACGCCCCATGCGGATTTCTCGTTCCACTCCGTCGATGTCGACGGCAAGCCGGTCGTCATCCTGCGGGTCGCCGCGGCGTCAAAGCTCCCCGTCAAGTTCCAGAACGTCGAGTACATCCGCACCGGCTCGTACAAGAAGAACCTGAGCCAGTACCCCGACCACCAGCGGCGCCTTTGGAAGGTGTTGGAGGCGTACTCGTTCGAAGACGGCACGGCGGTGGAAGACCTTGGTGTCGAACAGGTCGTGCAGTTGCTCGACTACCCGGCGTACTTCAGCCTCCACAAGACACCGCTGCCGGAGAGTCGGTCGGCGGTGATCGAAGCGCTGGAAGCTGCCCGCCTCATCCGGCACACCGTCGAGGGCAATGGCAGATCACCAACGGTGGTGCACTCCTTTATGCCAAGGACCTTCGCGAGTTCCCCAAGCTGGGACGAAAGGCGGTCCGAGTCGTCCACTACGAAGGCACCTCGCGGATCAAGACCAAGAAGGAGCAGGTCGGGCAGCGAGGCTACGCCGCTGGTTTCCAAGGGCTCGTCTCATATGTCGCCGACCAGTTGCCCAACAGCGAGGTCATCCAAGACGGCCTTCGGATGGACGAGCTTCAGTTCCCGCGCCTTGCCATCCGTGAGTTGGTCGCCAACGCACTGATCCACCAAGACCTCACCGTCACCGGCGCAGGCCCAATGATCGAAATCTTCGATGACCGGATGGAGGTCACCAATCCCGGGCTGCCTCTGCTTGACCCGCTTCGCTTCATTGATCTCGCCCCTCGCTCCCGCAACGAGTTCATTGGTGCGGCAATGCGCCAAGTCGGCATCGCCGAGGAGCGCGGCAGTGGCTGGGACAAGATCGCCTTCGAGATCGAGTTTCACCAACTTCCACCCGCGAAGGTCGAGGTCAAGGACGAGCAAACTCGGGTGACGCTGTTCGCACCAAAGCCTCTCACCAAGATGGACCGACCTGAGCGGGTCTCGGCCGTCTACCAACATGCCTGCCTACGCTACGTGAGCAACGAGTTAACCAACAACGCCAGCATCCGGGAACGGTTCGGCATCCCCGAGCGCAACAAGGCACTCGCTTCCCGGATCATCAGGGAGGCAGTCGATGAGGGGATGGTCGTGCTCTACGACCCGTCGGCCGGACCCCGGTCGATCAGGTATGTGCCGTTCTGGGCCGACCCCGAGCGGTGATTGTTGATGGAAACCTGCACTCAATCGGTCAGGACTCCTGAAAACAGGCTCTGACCTGCGGAAACGGGCATCCGGCTTTGTTGATAGAAACGTGCAGAGTGGACTCAGCCAGCGGGGCCAGGACCGACCACGGCGGGTAGCCCACCCAGGTCAACAAGTTCGGCGGCGCTCAGACCTGTCAGCACCTCGAGTGCGGTGGCCTCGGTGCCGTCGAGACTCGCCAGTGCCTCTCGCACCTCCGCGTTGAACACCTCGCACTCCTCGTCGTTCAGACCATCCACCCAACCCAGCGTGACGGGCTCACGAGGTCACGTGGGAGACCCGTTGCTGGTAGTCGCGGCGAATCTTGCGGACTACAGAGGTGTTCGCGGACCCCTAGACACGCCCTGACCTGCGGAGACGTCTCAGACTTAGTAGTACCAGGGAAAGTCGGACCAGTCCGGAGATCGCTTCTGCAGGAACGAGTCCCGGCCCTCGACGGCTTCCTCCGTCATGTAGGCGAGCCGGGTCGCCTCACCGGCGAAGACCTGCTGGCCCATCAGGCCGTCGTCGGTGAGGTTGAATGCAAACTTCAGCATCCGTTGTGCCGTAGGCGATTTGCCGTTGATCTCGGCGGCGACCTCGAGCGCCGTCCGCTCCAGATCGGCATGGTCGGCGACGATGTTGACCGCGCCCATGCGTTGCATGGTCTCGGCGTTGTAGGCGCGGCCGAGGAAGAAGATCTCGCGGGCGAACTTCTGCCCCACCATCTTTGCGAGATAGGCCGAGCCGAAGCCGCCGTCGAAGGAGGCGACGTCCGCGTCGGTCTGCTTGAAGCGCGCGTGTTCGCGGCTGGCGATGGTCAGGTCGCTGATCACGTGCAGGCTGTGCCCACCACCCGCGGCCCAGCCGTTCACCACGGCCACAACGACTTTGGGCATCGTGCGGATCAGCCGCTGCACCTCCAGGATGTGCAGCCGGCCGCCGTGCGCGCGGGTGCGGACGTCGTCCACGGTGTCGGCGGTCTCGCCGTCGGCGTACTGGTACCCCGACTTCCCGCGGATCCGCTGGTCCCCTCCGGAACAGAACGCCCAGCCGCCGTCCTTGGCGCTCGGACCGTTGCCGGTGAGCAGCACGCAGCCGACGTCCGGGGTCATCCGGGCGTCGTCGAGGGCCCGGTAGAGCTCGTCGACCGTGTGCGGACGGAAGGCGTTGCGCACCTCGGGCCGGTTGAACGCGACACGGACAGTGCCGGCCGCGGGACCGTCGAGGACGCAGCGGTGGTAGGTGATGTCGGTGAACTCGAACCCCGGCACCGGCGCCCAGGCGGTGGGGTCGAAGATCTGCGAGACGGTGGCTGCGGGGGAGTGTTCGCTCACCCCGCCGAGGATAGGCCCGGGGTCCGGCGACAATGACCGGCATGACCGGCACCAGCGCCATCGGCGAGCAGCTGCCCGACGTCGAGGAACTCCTGGCGGCGGCACACGTGGTGCGGGTGCCGCTGCGGGTGCGCTTCCGCGGGGTCACCGGGCGTGAGGTGCTGCTGCTGCGCGGGCCGTTCGGCTGGGGCGAGTTCGGACCCTTCCTGGAGTACGACGACACCGAGGCCGCGCGCTGGCTGCGCTCGGCGATCGAGGCGGCCTGGCAGCCGCCGGTTGCCACGGTGCGGCAACAGGTGCCGGTCAACGCCACCGTGCCCGCGGTGCGTCCGGATCAGGTGGCCGGCGTGCTGGCCGGCTTCGACGGCTGCCGGACGGCGAAGGTCAAGGTTGCCGAACCCGGTCAGTCACTGGCGGACGACATCGCCCGGGTGGCCGAGGTGCGCCGGCTGCTGCCGACCGGGGGCCGGATCAGGGTGGACGCCAACGGTGCCTGGGGCCTCGACGCCGCCGAGACCGCGCTCACCGCGCTGGCCGGCTACGACCTCGAGTACGCCGAGCAGCCCTGCGCAGGTCTGGCCGAACTGGGTGAGTTGCGTCACCGGCTCGGCGGCCGCGGGGTTCCGGTGCCGATCGCGGTGGACGAGAGCGTGCGCAAGGCCGACGACCCGTTGCGGGTCGCCGTCGCCGGTGCTGCCGATGTGGTGGTGATCAAGGTCGCGCCGCTCGCTGGGGTCCGCCGGGCGCTGGCCGTGGCCGAGCGGCTCGGTACCGATCACGGGCTGTCGGTGGTGGTCTCCTCGGCGCTGGACACCTCGGTCGGACTCTCCGCCGGGGTGCGGCTGGCGGCGGCGCTGCCCGAGCTGCCGTACGCGTGCGGGCTGGGTACGGCAGCCCTGCTGTCGGACGACGTCAGCGCACCGCCGCTGCGGCCCAGCGCCGGTGTGGTGGCGGTTCGCGACGAACGATCAACGGTGGACGACGAGGCCCTGCGGGCGCTCGCGGCGCCCGCCGATCGGCGGGCCTGGTGGTGCTCTCGGCTACGGCGATGTCACGCACTGCTCCGGACCGCCTGACTGTCGGCTGATCCTTGCTGCACTTGAGAACCTCTTGACGTGGCCTTGTGTAGTGTCTGTGGCCGGTGACCTCCGGTTTGTCGACCGGCTGATCACTTTGTGTAGCTGCTGAGTGGTGAAACCGTCACGGCGGGTCGATCTGCAATGTGACCGCTCACAAGCCACACTGGCAGCGATTCCGGGACGAACCGGAGTGGTCGGGACGCGTCGGGCACACGAGAAAGGTCACGATGGAACGGGATCAGAGGAGTCAGCGGGCTGCGCTGGCTGCACTCACCGTGGCAACGGCCCTGGTCACCTTCGGCGCGATGCAGGCCGCAGACAACTCCAGCGACGACCAGAGCGGTGCGCTCGGTTCGTCGCAGACCGTCGGTGCGTCGGCCAGTGCCACCTCAGGTCCCGGCGGCGTCGTGATGACCACCGGACCCTCGGGCAACGCGACCGACGGGATCAGCCGCGGCGGGCGGCACCTCGCGACCCCGGGCATCCCCACCGCCGACGCCGGTGGTCCGCTGCCCGGCCTGATCACGCCGACCCCCTCCTCGTCGTCCGGGGCCTCGCTCACCGACGACCCCAACGCCCCCGGAAAGGGCAACGAGGGCGGGACCCCGACACCGGCCTTCCCGGCGACGTCCACCGACACCACTCCGTCGGTCCCGACGTCGGGGCCGGTTTCCTCGGCCCCCTCGTCGACCGGGCCGTCCACCTCGGCACCTACTTCCGCGCCGGCACCCGCGCCGTCGGAGTCCGCGACGGTGCGTCCGGCTCCCGCGCCTGCACCCACGACCAGTGCGCCTGCGCCTGCACCCACGACCAGTGCGCCTGCGCCCAGCACCAGTGCTCCGGCTCCCGCTCCGACGACCAGTGCACCCGAGCCGACCTCGAGCGCGTCGGCGCCGGCTCCTGCGCCCACGTCGAGTGCACCAGCTCCTGAGCCGACGAGTGCACCAGCTCCTGCGCCGAGCACCACTGCGCCGGCTCCGACGACCACGAGCGAGCCCGTTCCCACGTCGGTCACGCCGACCGGGGAGCCCACCCGGACCGATGCCCCGGCGACAACCGGTGCACCGACATCGACCCCGACCGGCTCCTCGACCCCGACCGATTCGGGCACCCCCAGCGATTCGGCGACCCCGACGGTGACGCCGACGGGTGCGCCGACGTCCAGTGGCTCGCCGACCGGAACGGGCTCGCCGGAACCGACTTCGACGACCACGCCGGCGCCGACCTCGACCACGCCCTCCGAGAGCGGCTCGCCGTCCGGAACCAGCACGGCGACAACAACTCCCACCGAGACGACTACTCCCACCGAGACGACTACTCCGACCGGTGAGCCGACCGGGAGCGTGACGCCGACCCCGACCGGTGAGCCGACTGGCACGTCGTCGCCGACGGGTTCGCCGAGCGACTCGGGTACCAGCCCCACGCAGCCGGCGACGCCGACCGGGCCGGTCACGCCGACCGAGCCGACCGGTGAGCCGACCGGGAGCGTGACGCCGACCCCGACCGGTGAGCCGACTGGGCCGACTGGGCCGACTGGGACGTCGTCGCCGACGGGTTCGCCGAGCGACTCGGGCACCAACCCCACGCAGCCGGTCACGCCGACCGAGCCGGCGACCCCGACCTGGACCGCGACGCCGAGTGACTCGGGCGCCCCGTCGGGAACGCCGACCGAGCCGAGCGTGCCCGTGGAGCCCACCAGGCCGACTGAGCCCACCAGGCCGACCGAGCCCACCAGGCCCACCGAGCCGAGCGGGCCCGTGGACCCGACCGGGTCGGCCGAGCCCACCAAGCCTGCCGTCCCGACCGAGCCCGCCGTCCCGACCGAGCCTGCAGCCCCGAGCAAGCCTGCCGTTCCTGCTGAACCGAGCGCTCCGGCCGTTCCTGCTGAACCGACCGCGCCCAGCACCTCGGCGAGGCCGACCAACACCTGGAAGCTGCCCGCTCGCAGTTCGTCCGCACCCAGCTCGTCTGTTGACCGGGCGCCGTCCGGAAACGACCGTGCGCCCCGCGTCGTGACCAAGCCGATTCGAACCTGGAAGCCGGCGGTGCCGCAGGCGTCGTCCCGGCAGGGTGCCCCGACCTCCCAGAAGTCGTGGGTGTCGCAGAAGTCATGGGCGTCGCAGCAGAGCGCCGACACGGACGGCGGCAACAACGCCTGGAAGCCCGGCGGTTCGCGGGTGAACAGCTGGAAGCCGACCGGCGCGGGAGCGAACAGCTGGAAGCCCGGGAAGTCGGCGTCGAACGGCTGGAACACGTCCGACCGCTCCTCGGCGCGCACCGCGGCCCAGGCGATCGCCCAGACGCTCGACAAGTGGGACCAGCGGCCCACCGCCGCCGACCTGATCAAGGGTCACGAGCAGGCTCGCCAGTCCGCGGCGAACACGTTGCGCGAGAAGTTCACCCAGGGAAACAACAACCAGGGCAACGGCAACGGCGCTGGTCAGGAGAGCAACGCGAAGTCCGGTTGGCAGACCGGCTCGGACGCCGGCACCGGCCGGCACCGAGCCCCGGGCCCGGCCAGCGGACCGAACGGCCTGACCGGAGTCGTCGTGTCGGTGATCGGCAGCACCGGTCGCTGAGCGGCCCCCGGCCGACCGTTCGGGCCGCCCGGCATCGGCAGGCACCGACCCGGTGACGGTTTCCGGCGAGGTCTGAGTCAGGATGAGGTCGTGACGACGTCCGACGCTCTCGCCCGACTGCTGGTGGGTGACCTCATTCGACACGGTGTGCGCGACGTCGTGCTCTGCCCCGGCTCCCGGAGCGCGCCGCTGGCCTACGTGGCGCTGGACGCCGAGCGCGCCGGTCTGCTGCGCCTGCACATCAGACACGACGAGCGGGTGGCTGCGTTCACCGCGCTGGGCATGGGTACCAGCGGCTCCCCGGCGGCCGTGATCACCACGTCGGGCACCGCCGTGGCCAACCTGCACCCCGCCGTGGTCGAGGCCCGGCACGCGGCTCTGCCGCTGGTGCTGGTCACCGCCGACCGCCCGGCCGAGAGCCGGGGCACCTGGTCGAACCAGACCCTGCCCGACCAGGCCGGCCTGTTCGGCCCGGCACACGTCAATCTCGATCTCCCGGAATCCGTGGACGACGCGAGAACCATTCTGGCCCAAGGGTTCTCACAGTGGCTGCAGCGACGGCCGGGAGTGCTGCACATCAACGTGGGGTTCCGTGAACCGCTGGTCCCCGATGCGCCCGCGACCGGCTTCCCGCCCTCGGCGGTACCGCCGGGGCATGCCACTGACGGGCTGCCCGAACTCGAGCTCGCGGCGGACGACGGCACCTTGGTGATCGCCGGTGCCAACCATCTGCCCGCGGGCGATCCGGCGTCCGGGCATGCCGCCCGGGTGCTGGCCGCCGCGGCGGGCTGGCCGCTGCTCGCCGAGCCCTCGTCGGGAGCGCGCACCGGGGATCGGGCGCTCGGCACCTATCGGCTGCTGCTCGACCACGCCCGGCTGCTCGACGGGGTCCGCCGGCTGGTCGTGTTCGGCCGGCCCACCCTCTCCCGGCCGGTCACCGCTCTGCTGAACAGGCCGGATCTGGAGCTGGTCCTGGTCTCGCCCTGGCGGGACTGGCCCGAGCCGGGCCGGCCCGTGACCAGGGTCTCGGCGGCGCGCGCGGCGGCAGCGTCGTCAGGGGGCCGCAACCGGCTCTGGCAGGCTGCCGACGCGGTCGCACAACGGGCCGTGGACGCCGTTCTGGACCGCGAGGAGCGCCTCTCCGGACTGCTGGTCGCCCGTGAGGTCGCCACGGCGATGCGGGCCGGGGAGTCGTTGTTCGCCGCGGCCAGCAACCCGATCCGGGATCTCGACCTGGCCGGTGGGGCGCTCGCCGACGGTGTCGTCGTACTGGCCAACCGCGGTCTGTCGGGGATCGACGGAACCCATTCCGCCGCAATCGGTCACGCCATCGCCACCGGGCGGCCGACCCGGGCCTTGCTCGGCGACCTGGCCTTCCTGCACGACACCGGAGCGCTGGCCATGCCGCCGGCGGAGCGCCGTCCCGCGGTGCACACGGTGGTGGTCAACGACGACGGCGGCGGCATCTTCTCGCTGCTCGAGTACGGCGACCGGGCCGCCGGGGGGGCGCGGGACGAACGCGATTTCGAGCGGGTCTTCGGCACCCCGCACGGCATCGACCTCGCCGCGTTGTGCGCCGCGCACGGCGTCGAGCATCAGCGGGTGAGCACTCGTGACGATCTGAAATTCGTTCTGGGGCAACCGATCGCGCCGGCGGTCACCGAGGTCGGCGTCGACCGTTCGCGGCTGCGGCCGCTGCACGCCGCGATCCGCGCCCGGGTGGCTGCCGAGCTCGCCGCCCTGCCCGGCTGACCACGGCGCGGTCAGCTCACCGGGGCGTGGTCAGCTCGCCGGGGCGTAGTCCAGCCCGGCCTCGTCGAGCGCCGAACGCAACCGGGTCAACGCGAACGGCCCGACCCCGTGCAGCGCCGCGACGTGCTTCTCGCTGAGCCGCGTCAGCTCCTCCAACGTCGAGATCCCCACGGCGGCAAGGGCTTTCGTCGCCGGCGCGCCGATCTTGGGCAGCCTGGTACCGCTCGGCCCGGGCCCGCGCTCCCGGGGGCCGTTCTCGGCGTCGACCACGGCGACGCCCCGCGGCGAGAGCCGGTACCCGACGTCCAGCGACTCGGTGAGACCGAGTTCCTTGAGCTTGCGCACGTCCTTCTTGAACTCCGCCGTCTCCCGGCCGAAACCGGCGGCGAGCTCCGGTGCGCGCACCGCCGGGTTCAGGTCGATCGCGGTCAGCGTCGCCCGGGTCCAGTGCCCGAAACTCGAGGCACGGTCCAGACGATCGAGTGAGGCGCGGATCATCTCGAGCTCATCGGCCGATGGAAGCTGTTCGCGCAGAACGGCTCTGGGATCGGCCCCGGCGAATCGCAGCCCCACTCGCCACAGTGGCCGTTCGGGGTTGTTCTCGGTCAGCGAGCGGAGCGCGGCCAGGGACGGCGCCCCGCTGCGCCGGGCGTCGGCGGCGCTCAGCCGGGACGGGGGCACCCGATCCACCGAGGTCACCTCGACCACGCCGACCGAGGTCCGCAGCCGGGTACCGACGACCACGCGGGGCCGCTCCCAGCGGCGGAAGGCCAGATCGACCTCGCCGCGCTTGATCGCCTCGAGGATCACCGGCCGGATCATCATGGCCGCAGCCTCTCACGGCCCTGGCGCGGTCGGCCCGGCTCGGGGCGTCGCGTCAGCTCAGGGCGTCGCGCATCGGCACCAGCTTGGCCACCGACTCGGCCAGTTCGGCGTCCGGGTCGGATCCGGCGACGATGCCGCAGCCGGCGAACAGCCTGATCTCGCTCGGGTCCTCGCCGATCCGGCCGCAGCGCAGGGCCAGACCCCATTCGCCGTCGCCCTCGGCGTTGATCCAGCCGACCGGGGCCGCGTACCGGTCCCGGTCCATGTGCTCGAGTTCGGTGATCATGTCGCCGGCCGCCGCCGTGGGGGTGCCGCAGACCGCGGCCGAGGGGTGCAGCAGGTCGACCAGTTCGAGTGAGCCGGCGTCGTCCGCGAGCACCCCGGTGACGTCGGTGGCCAGGTGCATGACGTTCGGCAGGTGCAGCACGTACGGCGCCTCGGGAACGTTCATCGACGAGCAGCGCGGGGCCAGCGCCTGGGCCACCGAGCGCACCGCGTACCGGTGCTCCTCGAGGTCCTTGCTGGACCGGGCCAGGGACGCCGACAGGCCCAGGTCGGCCGCGTCGTCGCCGGTGCGCCGGATCGTGCCGGCCAGCACCCGCGAGGTGACCAGGCCCTTCTCGCGGCGCAGCAACAGCTCGGGGGTGGCGCCGATCAGGCCGTCCATGGCGAAGGTCCAGCAGCCGCTGAACCGGTCCTCCAGGCGCAGCAGCGGCCAGCGCGCGTCGAGCGGGAACTCACTGCGGGCGAACAGGTCCCGGGCCAGCACCACCTTCTCGACCTCGCCGGCGTCGATCCGCGAGATCGCCTCGGCCACCGCCGTCGTCCATTGCGGGCCGGGCAGCGCGCCGTCGGAGAAGCGCACCTGACCGGGCGCCTGCACCGGGCTCACCTCGGGCAGCATCGGCGGCGGCGGCAGGCCGCCGCTGCTCACCGTGGTCAGCCAGCTGCGGCCCTCCCGGCGGCCGACCACGACCTCGGGCACCACCAGCGAGGATCCGGCGGCCGAACCGGGGTGGAAGCTGAACGAGCCGAAGGCGACCAGTCCGGTGCCGGGCAGGCCGACCTCGTCGCGCACCAGCGCGCGGCCGACCAGATGCGTCCAGGCGTCGTGCGCGTGCCGGAACCGTCCGGCCCCGAGCAGCGAACGCACCGGTGGGACGTCGATGCGGGCCGCGCTGCCCCAGCCGACCAGTCCCTCGCCCCGTCGCACCCATGCCATTGCCTCGGACGACGGCAGGAGTTCGAGCAGAGGCCCGGGATCCTCGATCGGCAGGGTCCGGACGACCAGGGGCACGTCCACCGGGGCAGCTGTCATGACAGGCACAAGCCTAAGCCTGCCTGAGAGGAGTCCCGGCGGCTGTGTCACGATTCGGGCATGACGCGTGCGCATCTGGACAAGCAGCCGCACGAGGTCGCCGCCATGTTCGACAAGGTGGCCGAGCGCTACGACCGCACCAATGACGTGCTCTCCTTCGGCATGGACCGTCGCTGGCGGGGCGAGGTGGTGCGGGCCCTCGACGTCCGGCCGGGGGAGCTGGTGCTCGACCTGGCCGCGGGCACGGCGACCTCGAGCGAGCCGCTGGTGGCGGTCGGCGGACAGGTCGTCGGCTGCGACTTCTCCCTCGGTATGCTGCACGCCGGCCGTCGCCGCGGCAGTTCGGTGGCCCTGGTCGCGGGCGACGCCCTGCGACTTCCCTTCGCGGACGGCGTCTTCGACGCGGTGACCATCTCGTTCGGCCTGCGCAACGTCTCGGACACCGCCGCCGCGCTCGGCGAGCTGCGCCGGGTGACCCGGCACGGTGGCCGGCTGGTGATCTGCGAGTTCTCCCAGCCCACCCGGCCGCTGTTCCGCTCGGTCTACAACAGGTATCTGCTGCGCCCCCTGCCGGCGGTCGCCAAGCGGGTCTCCTCCAACCCCGAGTCCTACGTCTACCTCGCCGAGTCGATCCAGGCCTGGCCCGACCAGGTGGCGCTCGCCGCGCGGCTGCGCGAGGCCGGCTGGGAGGACGTCGCCTACCGCAACCTGACCGGCGGAATCGTCGCCCTGCACCGCGCCCGGCGGCGCTGAGCCGGCCCCTGAACAACCACTCGGAGAAATGCCGTGGACCCGGTCTCCGGAACGTCGGGGCGGCAGCGTAGGCTCGCCATCAGTACTTGATCCGGAAACTGATCCAGCAGTTGGTTCCAGAAATCGATCGTGAGACTGACCCAGAACCTGACCCTGCAATGCACGCCCTCCACCGACGTTCGCACTCTTCACGAATGCACATGTCACGGGGTATGTGCCGGACGGACCGGCCAGGCGATGCGGGCCTTCATCGCACCCCTAGGATGGGCGCGCTGAAGGCCTTCGCGAGGTTGGGCGAAGGCGGCGGAACGGCGTGATCGGCGGGTGATCGGGGACCCGGCGCGATCGAGCCCGACGGGCTCGGCAGCGCGGCAACGAAGGGGTCAGGCACAACAGGTGCCGGGCACGGCAGGAGTCGAAAGGTGTCGGTGTGAATCCGTACGTACCGATCCTGGTGCTGATGGCGATCGCGGCAGGGTTCGCGTTCTTCTCCATCGGTGCCAGCGCGCTCGCCGGGCCGAAGCGGTACAACCGGGCCAAGCTCGAGGCCTACGAGTGCGGTATCGAGCCCACGCCCACCGCCGCAGGCGGTGGGCGGTTTCCGATCAAGTACTACTTGATCGCCATGCTCTTCATCATCTTCGACATCGAGAGCGTGTTCCTGATGCCGTTCGCGGTCAGCTTCGACCGGCTCGGTCTCTTCGCCCTCGTCGAGATGCTGCTGTTCATCCTCACCGTGTTCGTGGCCTATGCCTACGTCTGGCGCAGGGGCGGCCTGGAGTGGGACTGAAAGTCGGCCGGACAGCTCCGGTAGGGATCTGAGGAGGTCCGGAATGGGAATCGAGGAGAAGCTGCCCAGCGGCTTCCTGCTGACGTCGGTGGAGAACCTGGCCGGCTACTTCCGGCGCGGTTCGCTCTGGCCCGCGACCTTCGGTCTGGCCTGTTGCGCCATCGAGATGATGACCACGGGCGGGCCCAAGTACGACCTGGCCCGGTTCGGCATGGAGGTCTTCCGGGCCTCGCCGCGCCAGGCCGACCTGATGATCGTGGCCGGCCGGGTGAGCCAGAAGATGGCACCGGTGCTGCGCCAGATCTACGACCAGATGGTCGAGCCCAAATGGGTTCTGGCGATGGGGGTCTGCGCCTCCAGCGGCGGCATGTTCAACAACTACGCGATCGTCCAGGGTGTCGACCACGTGGTGCCGGTCGACATCTATCTGCCCGGTTGTCCGCCGCGGCCGGAGATGCTGATCAACGCCATCCTCACCCTGCACAACGAGATCGCGCACGCGCCGCTCGGGGTCAACCGGGTGCAGGCCGCGCGCGCCGCGGAGCAGGCCGCCCTGACCGCGGAACCGACCTCGCACATGAAGGGTCTGCTCCGGTGAGCCCCGACACCCCGGCGCCCTCGGGCGACCCCCAGGAGCAGACCGACGGCCAGGAGCCGGACGCCGCGGTACCCGCCACCACGGTTCCCGAGGCCCAGGTCGTGCGTACCCAGCAGGGCATGTTCGGCATCTCGGGAAGCGGCGACACCTCGGGCTTCGGCGGCCTGGTCCGCTCGGTCACCATGCCGGCACCCTCGCAGCGTCCCTACGGTCCCGGGTTCGACGAGATCGCCGACGGCCTGGTCTCCTCGCTCGGCGAGCAGGACTACGACAACGCGGTCGAGTACGTCGTGGTCGACCGCGGTGAGCTGACCTTCCAGGTGCGCCGCGAGCACATCGTCTCGATCTGCCAGGTGCTGCGCGACGACCCGGACCTGCGGTTCGAGTTCTGCGCAAGCGTCTCCGGCGTGCACTACCCCGGCGAGCCCGGCCGCGAACTGCACGTCGTCTACCACCTGCTCTCGATCACCCACAATCGCCGGATCCGGCTGGAGACCACCTGCCCGGACGCCGACCCGCACGTGCCGTCGGTGGTCGAGGTGTACCCGACCGCCGACTGGCAGGAGCGGGAGACCTGGGACTTCTTCGGCATCATCTTCGACGGGCACCCGGCGCTGACCCGGATCCAGATGCCCGACGACTGGCCCGGCCACCCCCAGCGCAAGGACTACCCGCTCGGCGGCATCCCGGTGGAGTACAAGGGCGCCACCATCCCGCCCCCCGACC
>DAIOVT010000045.1:0-14491 GCA_036758885.1 Kineosporiaceae bacterium | reverse complement strand
CGCCGGCCCGGCCCGTGGTAACGAGGCGGCGCAGCAGCAGCCAGCGCAGATCGGCGTCCGTGGCCAGTCCCGGGATCTCGCTGCTGCCGTCCAGCAGGCCGACGATCAGGGCCAGGTGCTCGTCGCTGCTCGCGATACCGGTCAGCGTGCGGGCCCAGGCGAGCTGGGCGTCGCTGCCGGGTTCCGCGGCGAGCAGGTGCTCGTGCGCGACGGCGGCGAAGGCAGCCAGCCCGGCTTCCCGGCGGCTCGGTTCGGTGAACAGGTACAGCGCCGAGATCGCCTGGCGCTGAAGCGATTGCGAGAGCGAGATGTCGCTCTCGCTGCCGATGTTGCGCTGCACCAGATCGACATAGGCGCGGGCGGGCAGTTCGGCGTCCCGGGTCATGTCCCAGGCCGCCACCCAGCCGAGGGCCCGGGGCAGCGAGTCGGCGAAGGTGCCCAGGTACTGGCGCAGGGTCTGCATCGAGGCCGGGTCCAGCCGGATCTTGGCGTAGGTGAGGTCGTCGTCGTTGACCAGCACCAGATCGGCGGCGCGCTCGCCGACCAGTTCGGTGACCTCGGTGCTCGCCCCGGTGACGTCGAGCTCGACCCGCTCGCGGCGCTGCAGGGCGCCGTCGGCGACGTCGTACAGACCCACGGCGAGCCGGTGCGAGCGCAGCGTCGGATAGTCGGCCGGGGCGCTCTGCTCGATGCTGAACGAGGCGTAGGCACCGGCGTCGTCGAGTTCGAACTGCGGGCGCAACACGTTGATCTGCGCGGTCTGCAGCCACTCCTGCGACCAGCTGGCGAGATCCCGGCCGGAGGTCTGTTCGAGGAAGCCGAGCAGATCGGCGAGCGTGGTGTTGCCCCAGGCGTGTGCGGCGAAGTAGCGCCGGATCGCCTGGAAGAAGTTGTCCCGGCCCACCCAGGCGACCAGCTGCTTGAGCACCGAGGCGCCCTTGGCGTAGGTGATGCCGTCGAAGTTGACCTCGACGTCGGCGAGGTCGTTGATGTCGGCGACGATCGGGTGCGTGGTGGGCAGCTGGTCCTGCCGGTAGGCCCAGGTCTTCTCGACGTTGGCGAAGGTGGTCCAGGCCTGTCGCCAGCGGGTGTTCTCCGACTGGCAGAGCACGCTGGCGTAGGTGGCGAAAGACTCGTTCAGCCACAGGTCGTCCCACCAGCGCATGGTGACCAGATCGCCGAACCACATGTGCGCCAGCTCGTGCAGGATCGTCTCGGCGCGGCGCTCGTAGCTGGCGTCGGTCACCTTGGACCGGAAGACGTAGTCCTCGAGGATCGTCACGCAGCCGGCGTTCTCCATCGCCCCGGCGTTGAACTCGGGCACGAAGAGCTGGTCGTACTTGGTGAACGGGTAGGGCACCTCGAACAGGTCGAGGTAGAAGTCGAAACCGGCCCTGGTGACGTCGAAGATCTCCGATGCGTCCAGGTTGTCGGCGAGGGTGCGCCGGCAGGCGACGGCCATCGGGATCACCAGGTCGCCGCGGCGGTAGGAGTCGCGGACGACGTGATAGTCGCCGGCCACCAGAGCGGTGATGTACGTCGAGACCCGGGGCGTGGCCTCGAACTGCCAGCGTGCCGTCGCGGTGGTGTCGGCGTTCGTGCCCGGCTGACCCGTGATCGCTTGCGGCGCAGGGGTTTGCGAGTTGGAGAAGACCGTCCAGTCGGCCGGGGCGAGCACGGTGAGGGCGAAGGTCGCCTTGAGATCGGGCTGGTCGAAGCAGGTGAACATGCGCCGGGCGTCGGCGACCTCGAACTGGGTGTAGAGGTAGGTGCGGTCGTCGACCGGGTCGACGAACCGGTGCAGGCCCTCACCGGTGTTCATGTAGGCGGCGTCGGCGACCACGCGCAACCGGTTCTCGCCGGAGCTCACCGGCAGCATGATCCGGTTGCCGTCGAAGTGCGCCGCGGGGTCGAGATCCGTTGAGTTCAGCGTGATCTCGCGTACCGCGGGGGCGATCAGGTCGATGAACGTCTCGCCGTCCGAGGCCGCGGTGAAGACCACCTCGGTGATCGACGGGTAGGTCGCCCCGGCCCCGGTCAGGTCGAGCTGGACGTCGTAGGAAGCGACCTCGAGCAGGGCGGCGCGAGCCGCCGCCTCGTCACGGGTGAGGTTCTTGCCGGGCACCTGGATTCCTCCTCGTCGTTCGTGCCGTCGCCGCCTGAGGCGTCGAGGCGAGCTATCGAGACGTCGATCCTGTCACGGCCGACGTGACCAGGGCGCCGAGCATCGCGTTCACGGCCGGGTCGGGGAGCAGTGCGGGCCGGGTGAGCACCCAGATGTGCCGCGGCTCGGGAGGCTGCTTGAGTCGCCGGACGACGACGTGCCGGCGCACCGCGCCGAGGCTGAGCAACGGCACCAGGGCCACGCCGAGACCGACCGCCACATATCCCTGGGTGAGGGAGAACTGGTCGCCCTCGGCGGCGACACGGGGCGAGAACCCGGCCCGCCGGCAGACGTCGTGGGTGACCTCAGGCAGGTAGTCGTCGACGGCGGCGGTGATGATCCAGTTCGTGTCGGCGAGGTCGAGCAGGTCGATCCGGCGGCGCTTGGCCAGCGGGTGCTTCTCGGGCAGCAGGATCCGGTACTCGTCGTCCAGCAGATGGAAGCGGTGCAGGTCGTCCTCCGGCGGTGCGTCCTGGGGGTAGGGGTCGACCGCGACCACGACCTCGGCGTCACCGCCGCGCAGCCGGCGCAGCGCGCCCTCGGTGTCCTCGACCACCGGGTGCACCCGCAACTCGGGCATCGACCGGCGCAACCGGGCGATCGCCGAGGGCAGCAGCGCCTCGCCCGCGCTGTGGAAGGAGACGACGCGCAGGCGCGCGGTGCGTCCCTCGCTGAGGTCGGCCAGCGCGGACTCGGCGTCCCTGATCTCGGCGAGGATCCGGTCGGCGCGCTCGGCGAGCAGCAGTCCGGCGGGGGTGGGCCGCAGTCGTCGGCCGGCCTTCTCGTAGAGCGGCACGCCGGCCTCCTTCTCGAGGGCGGAGAGCTGTTGGCTCACCCCTGAGACGGTGAATCGAAGCGCCGCTGCGGCGGCTGCAAGCGTGCCCGATTCGACCACTTCGCGGTGGACCAGGAGCAGTTTTGGTGTGAGCACGGCCACCTCGCGTCCGATTTATGGCGATATTGTTTCAGTAACCGTCAACGGTTCTGAACATTTCGTCGATTGATTCCTAACTGTAAGGGGCCGATGATTGAGGAAGTCAAAGATTCATCTGCGACACCAGACACCAGTCGTCAGCCGGTGAACCCGGAGATCCCCGGGCTCCGACTCGAAGGAGGAAACCTCAAATGTCCGCTCTCGTGTTTCTCGCCCTCCTGCTCGGAGCCGGCCTGCTCGCCCCGATCTTCGGGCGCGACACCAGCGACGCCATGAACGAGGCCTCGCGTCCCGACCAGGGCTGGTACCCGGGCGTCATGACTCTCTGAGTCCCCCTGCTTCGAGTACCGGTTGCCGGTACTCACCGGACGCCGGTCGGCGCCGCGAGTGATCGCGGGCCGGCCGGCGTTCTGGGTTGTCGGCGGGTGGGCGGCTCGCTCGTTCGGTGAGTCGTTCGAGTCGTCGGCGGTGTCAAGATCCGTTCCCGATCCTCCGATGCCGTCGGGTCAGCGTTCTGCGCTACCGGAGGTTGAGGATGTCTGGATCGATCGCTACAGAACGGGACGTCGTCCCGGAAGGCCCGTCGAGTTTCGTGCGTCGTCGCCGGATCATCGCCCCGGCGGTGGTGGTGCCGGCCTCGCTGCTGGCTGCCGTATTGGCGGCGCCGCCGGCGTCGGCGGCACCGGCGGCGTGTGCTTTGAAGCCGGCGTTGGGGGTTCTGGCGACCTGTGCTGTCGTGGGAGCGGGCACCGTACTGGTGCCCAGCGGTGCGACGACGGCCACGGTGACTCTGAACGGAGGCGGTGGCGGCGGCCCGGCCTTCGGTGACAAGAACGGCGGGCGTGGTGCCCGGGTGCAGACCAAGGTCACTGTGACTGCGGGTGCGACGTTGAACGTCGTGGTGGCCGCGGGTGGTGAGGCCCGTATGGGTGGTGGCTATTCGGCGCTGTCCTCCGGGGGGACGACGATCGCGGTCGCCGGTGGCGGTGGGGGAGCCGCGGCGGACGCCGACGGCGGATCCGGCGCGGCCGAGGGCACGGTCGAGGGCGGCTCAGGTGGAGACAAGTCCGTCGAGAGCGACACCCACCTCATAGCCGCCAAGGGTGGCATCGGCGCGTACGGGGCCGGCTCCGGCGGTGCGGGCGGCTATCTCGCCACCGCTGTGCTGCCGTCGGGATCGCTGACCATCAGTGGATGGGCCGGCGCCGGCCAGGCATGGGCCAACGGCGGAGCCGGCGGTGCGGGCATGCAGGGCATCGGCGGTAGCGGGGGTGCGGGCTACGGCGGTGGAGGTGGTGGTGGTGCCATCGGTGATCCCGAGGTCGGCGCGGCCGCTGCCGGTGGAGGTGCGGGTGGCTCGTACGCGAACCCGAGTCTGACCTCGGCGACCACGTATGCCCCCTCGGGTGGCTCGGCCGGTTCCGGGACCGGCGACGGTGGAGCAGGTTCGGTGTCGATCACATTCCAGGGTACGGGTGTGACGCCGCGGAAGCAGGCTTTGAAGACGGCGATGGGGTTGTCGTTGGCCCTGAAGGCGAACGCGAGGATGTCCGGTGCCAAGGCGGCGCTGAACGGGTCGGGGCTGAAGGCGAAGTCGCGGTACACGCTCGACATGCGTTCGACGCCGGTCCGGCTGGTCACCGGGACGACGGATGCGTCCGGGAAGTTCTCCCGTTCGTTCGCGCTCCCGGCCTCGGTCTGCCAGAAGCCCGGGCTGCACCAGTTGATCCTTTCCGGGCTGGCGCCGAACGGCAGTGTCCTCAAGCAGACCCGCTGGGTGATGCTGGGCAGTGGCTGCAAGGTGCAGGGTACGAGCGTGGCCAAACCCGCTCTGAACCAGCCGGTTCGGTCGTTCCTGTTCGACTATCGCTCGGCCCGGCTGAGCACCTCTGACAAGGCCGCCCTGCGCGGGATGGCGACCTCGCTGAAGGGTGTCAAGGAGATCCGGATCAGCGGCTACACGCAGACCGATCGCAAGGGTGAGGCGTCCCGCCAGGCCAACATCAAGCTGGCCCAGCAGCGCGCCACGGTGGTCCGCAACTACCTGCGTTCGGTGGGCGTCAAGGCCAAGGTCACCCTGGTGGCCCGGGGCCCGGTCGACCCCGTGAGCACCACGCAGCAGAAGCTGAACCGGCGCGCGGTGATCGCCGTCCGGTACTGATTCACCTCAGTTCCTGATCACACAGCTCCTGGAGGGCGGGACGAGTTCACTCGTCCCGCCCTCTCCTGTTGCCGTGCTGGCGCCCTGGCTCGGGCGTGACACCGCGGACGCGCGCAGCGAGAGTGCCCACCCGGTCGAGGGTCGCTACCCCGCGTTGCCCCAGAACCGACTGCCCCAGAACCGACTGCCCCAGAACCGACTGCCCCAGAACCGATCTCGTCGGTCGCATCCGCATCGTGCAGTTCACCACGATCTGACCCGGCTGGTACCGCGGTCGCGCGGTGCACATCCATCTCACGGTGCACATCGACAAGAAGACCACGCTCACCACTCAGCTGTGGTTCGACGACACGTTGAACAACGAGGTCAACTCCAAGATCGCCCCGTACAGCGAGCACACCGGCCGGGACACCGGCAACGACGACGACTCGATCATCGACGTCAAGGGCGGTCAGGGGAAGTCACCGTCGAGACGGTCAGCGCGGGTAAGCAGTATCTCGCCTACACCGATCTCGGGGTGCAGGTCTGAGGCCTGAACGCCTGCGCCGTAACGGGATCGATCGTCCGGGCGGAACCGCACGCTGAACCCGGCGAACCGGTGACACCGGGAAGTGGCGTCCTCGGTCCGGGGGCAAAGGTCTCGATTTGAACACGCGGTCAAAGAATTGGTGATTCGTGTTGCGAGGCCTCTGGCCAGGGGTTACTCCTGAGCCCATGAGTGATCTCTCCGATCTTGTCAAGGATGTGCTCCGGCGCCTGGGCTCGGGTGACTGGAAGGGCATCAAGCAGCTCTTCGACGGCGGCGCGCTGAACCCCCTGCGTACGCACATGTCCGAGTCCGAGTGGGCGGCACTGCCGGATCGCATCAACTATCGGGACGCCGGCTGGCTGCGCGGCCTGTTCACCCGGCTCAGCGGTTCCGCGCTCTCCGGTGGTGCCGGGCCGGCCGGCGGGTCTGGGCTCTCGAGTGGGTCTGGACTCGCCGGCGGGACCACGGCCGCAGGCGGCGTCCTGGCCGCCGGCGGGGTGCTCGGAGTGCCGGGTCTGATCAAGGATCTGCTCGGCCGGATCGGCTCGGGCGACTGGAACGGGATTCAGAACCTCTTCAACAGCGGTGCCCTCAACCCGCTGAAAAGTCATGTCTCCGAGTCGGAATGGGCTCAGCTGCCCGATCGCATCCGAGACCGGGACGGCGGCTGGTTGCGCGGCCTGTTCGGACGCATCCCGGGCGCGGGTCTGAGCGGAGCCGGTGCCGGTGCTGCCGCTGCGGCCGGTACCGCAGGGGCGGTCGGAGCCGCCGGGGCCACTGGGGCCGGCACCGCTGCGGGAGCCGCCGGTGCCACCGCTGCCCGGGTCGGGGCCGGTGCCGCCGGTGCGGCGACCGCGGGCCGGGCCGGCTGGCTGAAGTGGGCGGTGCCCGCCCTGGTCGGTGTCGCCGCGCTGGGGTTCGGTCTGAGCCGGTGTGGTGGGCCGGACGACGCCACCAGCACCACCGCGGGGTCCTCGTCGTCCTCGTCGAGCGAGGTGGCCGGTGCCGACTCAGCGGCGTCGGGTGCGGGGACGGGCGCGGCGTCGGACGCGCCGGGTTCGGCGGCGGGCGCGGCATCCGCCGACGGTGCCGGGGAGGGGGCCGGGGCGACCGCCTCGGGCGACGCGGCAGCAGGGGCCGGCGCCGCGGCCGGCAACGGTGCTGCCGGCTCGACCGGTGCTGCAGGTTCGACCGGAGCGGCAGGTTCGACCGGTGCCGCAGGTTCGGCGGGAACCACCGGTGCTTCTGCGGGAGTGGATGTTCCGGCCGAGTTGTCGGTCTTCTTCGACACCGGCTCCGCGGTGATCCGCCCGGACGCCGCCCCGGTCATCCAGCGGGCCGCCGCACAGATCACCGCGGACTCGAAGGTCACCCTGACCGGTGTTGCCGACAGCCGCGGTGACGCCGCGGCCAACCTGGCGCTCTCGCGCAGTCGTGCCGCCGCGGTCGAAGCCGCCCTGAAGCAGGCGGGTGCCAAGGGCACCTACAGCATCGCCGCGCGGGGCGTCGAGGCAGGTGCCGACCTGCAGAAGTCGCGCCGGGTGGAGATCGCGATCAGCTGATCCAGGGCCGGGTCACCGCTCGTCGCGGCCGGCCGGTTCGGGATAGGCGATCACTTCGGTCGCCTTGGCGGTCAGCCAGACCTGTTGTCCGACAACAAGTTCGAGCTCTGCCAGGGCGGCCGGGGTGATGTCGACCAGGGCATCGGGGGCACCCGAGACTGCGACCCGCACCCGGTCGGTGAGCAGTTCGAGCCCGGTCACCTCGCCCTGCCAGGTGTTGCGTGCCGAGGCCGTAAGGGGCGCCTGCGGGTGCAGCGTGATCGCACTCGGCGGCAGGGCCACCAGTACCCGTCCGCCCTCGTGCAGCGGGGCGGTGGACTGCTCGCCGCCGGTGGACTCCTCACCGCCCGCGGTCACCAGCGTCCCACCGCCGTCCAGGGTCACCCGGCTCTGCCCGCCGAGACCGCCGGAGTACAGATTGAGCCCGACCAGCCGGGCGACGTACTCGGTCAGCGGGCGGCGGGCCACCTCGGCCGGCGTACCGAACTGCACGACGCGACCGTGCTCGAGCACGCAGATCCGGTCGGCCAGCACCATCGCCTCCAGCGGATCATGGGTGACCAGCAGCGCGACACCGGCGAAGTCGTGCAGCCGGTTGCGCAGTTCCGAGCGCACCTCCAGCCGGGTGCGGGCGTCGAGCGCGGCGAGCGGTTCGTCGAGCAGCAGCACCCGCGGTTCACAGGCCAGCGCCCGGGCCAGGGCCACCCGCTGGGCCTGCCCCCCGGAGAGCTGTGGAGGACGGCGCCCGGCCAGCGCCGTGAGCCCCAGCCGGTCGAGCAGCACCTCGGCCTGCTGCCGGCTCTCGCCCCGTCGCAGGCCCCGGGCCCGGGCCGGGAAGGCGACGTTGTCGAGCACGCTCAGATGCGGGAAGAGCCGGTAGTCCTGGAAGACCAGGGCGCAGGCCCGGTCCTCGGCCGGGGTGAACAGGCCGGTGGCCGGATCGTCCCAGCACTCGGTCGCGCCACCGGTGTCGGTCACCTCGAGCCGACCGCGTTCCAGGGCGAGCAACCCGGCCAGCAGGCGTAGCACGGTCGTCTTGCCCGATCCGTTCGGGCCGAGCACCGCGAGCACGCTCTTCTCCGGAACGTCCAGGACCGCCTCGAGCGTGAAATCCCCTCTGCTGAAGGCGATCTCGGCATGCAGGCCGGCTCGTCCGGAGCCCTGCGCAGGGCTGCCGAACGCCGCCCCCGACGTCATAGGGTGGCTCCCGGTCGCAGCCATCGATCACGCAGCAACAGCAGGACGGCGACCGACACCGCGAGCAGCACCAACGACAGCGCCGCCGCAGCCGGCGGATCGGTCTCGAAGGCGCGGTAGACCGCGCTCGGCATCGCCTGGGTGCGGCCGGGCAGGTTGCCGGCGAAGGTGATCGTCGCGCCGAACTCTCCGAGCGCCCTCGCCCAGCAGAGCACGGCGCCGGCGGCGATGCTCGGCGTGATCAGCGGCAGGGTAACCCGGCGGAAGGTCGCGAACCGGCGCGACCCCAGGGTGGCGGCCGCCTCCTCGAGTCCGGTGTCCATCGAGCGCAACGCGCCCTCGACGGTCACCACCAGGAACGGCATCGCGACGAAGGTCTGCGCCAGCACCACCGCCAGTGGCGTGAACGGAATCTGGTAGCCGGTCACCTGGTACAGCCAGCGACCGGCAATCCCGTTGCGGCCGTAGGCGAGCAGCAGCGCCACGCCACCGACCACGGGTGGCAGTACCAGGGGCAGGGTGACCAGGGCGCGCAGCCAGCGCACCGCCCGCGAGCGGGATCGCGCCAGCACCCAGGCGAGCGGTACCCCGAGCAGCATCGAGATGGCGGTGGTCAAAGTGGCGGTGATCAGTGAGAGCCGCAGTGCCGCAACGGCTTGCGCCTCGGTGAGGATCTGCGGCAGCTGACTCCATGGCGCCAGCAGCACCAGCCCGATCAGCGGCACCAGCAGGAACAGCACCGCGACGACCGCGGGCACGGCGATCGGCCACGGCGCGCGGTTGGGCGCGACCTGTGCCCTGGTCCGCGCCGTCGTGGACGTCACGGCCGGGCCGTCGATCCGGCGGACCGTTCAGGCACTGGGGATCTCGACGGTGACATTGGTGGCCTTCACGCTGGCCACGGCGAGCACCCCGGGCTCGAGACCGAGTTCGTCGGCCGCCTCCCGGCTCATCAGTGAGACCACCCGGAACGGCCCGGCCTGGATGTCGACCTTGGCCATCACGGTGTCCTTGACGACGCTGGTCACCAGGCCACGGAAGTGGTTCCGCGCCGACTGTGCCACCGTGCCCTGCTGCTGGTCCTGCAGGCCGGCGGCCAGGTCCTCGGCGAACTTCGCCAGCACCTCGCCCGCGATCACCCGCCGGTTCGAGGCGTCGGTGGTCGTGGTCAGCCGGCCACTGTCCGCCCACCGGCGCACAGTGTCGTCGCTGACGCCGAGGAGTTCTGCCGCCTGGCTGATCCGAAAAGCGGAGCGCATCTGGCAAGGCTAGCCGCAACTGCGGAGTTGCCGCCGGTCCGCCGGGCGATCCGGGGTTGTGGACATCCAGATGCACAATCGCCGACCAGAACCCGGACAGCCCCCGCACAGCTGCGCCGTCCATCTTGTCCCTTGTCGCAGCGGATCGACCGCGCGGCAGCGGAGGGAGCGAAACCCCATGAAACGCAAGCAGATCGGGCTGGGTGCGGCCGGTGTCGTCGCGGTCGCGGCGCTGGTGTTCGGGGGCAACGCCCTCGCCGAGACCACCGGTTCCAGTACCGCCGCGTCGGGCTCGAGCACCGGGGCGTCCGCCGCGGATCCGTACTCGGGAGGCCTCGGTGGGGGCCTGCCGGGCGAGGACGGTCAGTTGCAGGAGGGTCAGCCGCAGGGTGGTCAGCAGGGCGGTCCCGGCGGCTCGATGACCGAGGTGATCGAGGTGACCGGCGACGAACTGATCAAGGTGACCGCGGCGGTCGAGGCGAAGAACGCGCAGGTGAGCGTCGAGCGCGTGGTCAAGGACGACGAGGGCGACTACCTGGTGATCGCGACGTCCGGGCAGAGCCTGGTGATGTACGAGGTCAGCGCCGATCTGTCGACGATCACCGAGAACGCCGGACCGACCGGTGCCCGCGGCGGCCAGGACGGTGGTCAGAGCGGTGGTCAGGACGGCGGTGGTCAGAGCGGTGGCCAGGGAGGCAGTTCGTCCTCGGCGACCACTCCGTCAGAGGTGTGATCGACCCAGGACGCAGCGTCGGCCGCGGTCGCGCTGCATGTCGTCGAAACCGGTATTTGCCAGGCTGACCAGCACTGATCACTGATCTTCTGCCCGTGCGGAAAGTTGGGTCTGCCTGAGCGTCTCCTGTGTCCCTATTGTGTGGCCGAGGGTGAATCCCTCCACATCGCTCGAATTGAGTGATTCCGGCGATGTGTCCGATCCATCCAGGCGTCGATGGGCGCCGGCACGCAACAGGACAACTCGACACAGGATGAAGGGGTGGTCATGCCGACACGACGACGTGCGACGGCGATGCTCTCCGGTGCAGCACTGGTGGCCGGGCTCGGATGTGTGGCGGCGGGGGTGCAGCCGGCGACGGCGGTGCCGGCCCGCGTGGGTTCGGTGGTCTCCTCGGCGGGTGCCGATGCCGCCGACGGCAGATACGTGGTGCTTGCCGCTCCGGCGAAGACCGCCGCGGTGGCATCGGCGTTGCGCTCGAAGGGGGCGACGGTCACCTCGGTCAACTCCGATGTCGGGCTGATCGCGGTCTCCAGCACGGCGTCCGGGTTCCGGGCGAAGGCCGCGTCGGTTTCCGGCGTGCAGGGAGTGGCGGCGGATGTCAGCATCGGCAGCGACCCCAAGCCTCAGCCCTGGAACGGGGTCGAGCGGGAGGGGCGCACGTCACCCGCGGTGCGCAAGAACGCCTCCGGCAAGCCCGGCAGCGCCGCCGACCCGCTGGACAGCAATCTCTGGGGCCAGAAGATGATCAACGTTCCCCAGGCGCGCAAGCACGAACTGGGCGACAAGCGGGTCAGGGTCGGCATCATCGACACCGGTATCCAGGCCGACCACCCCGACCTGGTCGCGAACGTCGACCGGGCGGCGTCCCGCAACTTCGTCACCGACATCCCGGCGATCGACGGCCCCTGCGAGCACAAGGGCTGCGTCGACCCGGCCACCGTGGACGACAACGGCCACGGCACGCACGTCGCCGGCACCGTCGCCGCGTCGCTGAACGGCTTCGGGCTCAGCGGCATCGCGCCCAAGGTCACCCTGGTGAACCTGCGGGCCGGCCAGGACGCCGGATTCTTCTTCCTCGGCCCGGTGGTGAACGCGCTCACCCACGCCGCGCGCACCGGCATCGACGTGGTGAACATGTCGTTCTACGTGGACCCCTGGCTCTACAACTGCCCCGGTGGCGCGCCGCAGGACGGGGCACCCGCGGCCGCTGATCAGAAGGTGATCATCGAGAGCATGATGCGGGCGTTGCGGTTCGCCGACAAGCGCGGTGTGACCCTGGTGGCCGCGGCCGGGAACGACCACGACAACCTGGCCGCTCCGCGGACGGACGTCTCCAGCCCTGACTACGACAACCCGGCCAACGACTGGGACAACGCCCCGTACCCGCGCACGATCAACGGCAAGACCTGCCTCGATCTGCCGCTCGAGGGCCCGAACGTGATCGGGGTGACCTCGGTCGGACCGTCCGGCACCAAGTCGGACTTCTCGAACTACACCACCGACCTGAGGTCGGGCGAGATCGAGGTCGCGGCACCGGGTGGCTGGTTCCGTGACGGTCTGGGGACGTCGTCCTACCAGACGCCGCAGAACATGATCCTCTCCACGATGCCGTTGGTCGCGCTGCAGAACGACGGGTACGTCGACGCCAAGGGTGAGATCACCGAGGCGGGCAGGACGAACGGAGTGATCAAGGAGTGCACGCCGCGTCCGGTGAAGAACGCGGCCCGGTGCGGCTACTACGGCTGGCTGCAGGGAACGTCGATGGCGGCCCCGCACGCCACCGGGGTGGTCGCCCTGGCGATCAGCGCACACGGCAAGCGCACCGGACACCACGACTTCGGCATGTCGCCGAAGCTGGTCAAGCGGTTGCTGATGGGTAGCGCCACCGAGCACGCCTGCCCGGCGGGTGGCGTGCGCTCGTACGAGCCCGAGGGACGCTCCGCCGAGTTCACCGCGAAGTGCGTCGGGACGCCGTCCTTCAACGGGTTCTACGGTGCCGGCATCGTCAACGCACTCGGTGTCGTCAAGCGCTGGTAACAACCCTCGTCGTGATCATGCAGAAGTGCACGCGTGCACTTCTGCATGATCACGCTGGGTTCGGGTCAGTCCTCGTTGGCCGTGGCGTCCTGCGGGATCGCGCTCACGTTGAACGGGGTGCGCTGGTACACGCAGTAGTTCAGCCAGTTGGCGTAGAGCAGGAAGGCGTGTGAACGCCAGGTCACCCGCGGCGGCACGGTCGGATCGTCGTGCGGGTAGTAGTTGCGCGGCACCTCGATCTGCAGGCCCTTGGCGATGTCCCGCTCGTACTCGGTCGCCAGCGTGTAGCGCTCGTACTCGGGGTGCCCGGTGACGTACACCTGCCGGCCGTCCGGGCTGGCGGCCAGGTAGACCCCCGCCTCCGGCGAGACCGCGAGCAGGTCGACCCCGTCGGCGGCCTCGATGTCGGCCGCGCGGGTCTCGGTGTGCCGGGAGTGCGGGGCCGGGAAGACCTCGTCGAACCCGGAGAGCAGCCGGGACCGCGGGTCGAGCACGTCGTGTTCGAAGACGCCGAACACCTTCTTGCCCACCGGGTACTTGGGGATGCCGTATCGCCGGTACAGACCGGCCTGGGCACCCCAGCAGACATGCATGGTCGAGAACACGTGGTCCTCGCTCCAGTCCATGACCTCGCACAGTTCGGGCCAGTAGTCGACGTCCTCGAACGGCAGTTGCTCGATCGGGGCGCCGGTGATCACCAGACCGTCGAACTTCTGGTCCTGCACCTGGTCGAAGGTGGTGTAGAAGGCGTCGAGGTGCTCGCCCGCGGTGTTCCGCGAGGAGTGCGACTCCATGTGCAACAGGCTGATCTGCAACTGGATCGGGGTGTTGCCGAGCAGCCTGAGCAGCTGGGTCTCGGTGTCGATCTTGGTGGGCATCAGGTTGACGATCGCGATCCGCAGCGGCCGGATGTCCTGCTGAGAAGCCCGCATGTCCGACATCACGAAGACGTTCTCCGACTCCAGCGTGCGGCGGGCGGGGAGCGCGTGCGGAACGTTGACGGGCATCTCAGACTCCACTCGGTTACGGGAACCCGCCAATTCTTACCCGTTCTTGCGCTCCCTCCCAGTCCGCGGGGCCGCGTCCCGCTCCGGAGTGCCGTCATTCAGGCCTGCGACCAGGTCGCTGCCCAGGCCCGCCCGCCGGACCCGGCGCAACATCCTGTGCCGCTGCCGGCGAAGTGTCCGCTGGTGCTTGGCGAGCCGGCGTCCGGTGTCGTCGAGCACCACCACGTCGTGGCTGCCGTCGAGGGCATGCACCGCGATCACGGTCAGGTTCGCGCCGGCGCTGAGCACCGCGAACACGCAGGCCAGCACGAGCACCTGATCGGCCGACACGTACTCGGCACCGGCGAGCAGAGCCTGCTCGAGCACCCGCTGGTACATCAGTGCCGCCAGGGCGGCGATCAGCACCATGCCGACCGCCAGTTGCACCCGGGTGGCCGAACCGGTGGCCCGCCATTGGATGTCGCCGAGTTCGGAGCGGACGTCGCGCAGCCGCATGCCGGTCATCGCCAGCCAGGCGTAGGCGACGGCGCTGCCGAGCACGGCGAGCCCGATCGCGGCCAGGCCGTTGCGGCTCAGTTCGAAGCCCGGCACGTTGAACAGGTCGGCGCAGAACGTGTAGAGCACCGCCAGGTCTAGGGCCAGCACACACAACGGCAGCGCCCGAACCAGTCTCGGTAATCGCCGGTGCACCACAACACCACGAAGCAGGTCGTCCCGGATCTTGTTCGCGGTGGCCGAGTGCAGTTCGCGGATCGAGTCGATCCGGTTCGGGCCGATCACCCGGCCATGGACGACGTCCCCCGCGCGCGTATCGAGGCGGTGCACGTCCTCGGTGCGGCGGGCCAGGGCGCGGTCCCGGCGGAGGGTGTCGACCTCCCGGCACCGTTGCTGCAGAGGCGAATCCA
>DAIOVT010000044.1:0-14589 GCA_036758885.1 Kineosporiaceae bacterium | reverse complement strand
CGCACCGCCCGCCTGCAGACCGCGGGCGCGCGTGCCGGTCTGCTGCTGCAGGCCCCGATCGCGCAGACGGTGCTGGCCCGCTGCGGCGACGACGTCGCCTTCGGCCTGGAGAACCACGCGGTACCGCGCGAACAGATCTGGCCGCGGGTGCGGCAGGCGCTGGCCGACGTCGACTTCCCCTACGGGCTGGACCGTTCCACGGCGGCGCTCTCCGGCGGGCAACGGCAGCGACTGGCCCTCGCCGGGGTTCTCGCGTTGCGTCCGGGACTGCTGCTGCTCGACGAACCGACGGCGATGCTCGACCCCGACGGCGCCGACTACCTGCGCGAGCAGGTGTCCCGGCTGCTGCGCGTCACCCGGGCAACCTGCGTGATCGTGGAACATCGTGTGGCGCAATGGCTTCCGATGATCGACCGGGCCGTGGTCATCGAACCGGGCGGCGGGGTGATCGCCGACGGAACCCCCGACCAGGTGCTCGGCACCCACGGCGAGATGCTTGCCCGGCAAGGGGTCTGGGTACCCGGCCGGCCCCCCGTCCCCGCCGTCGTCGACCTCGGTGCATCGTCGCCGTCCTCGGCCCCGGCATTCGCCGGCGGGCTGCTCCTCGAGGCGCGTGGGGTCGCCGTCCGGCGCCGGCGGGGTGGCCCGGCGGTGGTCTCCGGCGTCGATCTCGACGTGACTGCGGGGGGTTCGTTGTGCTTGGTCGGCCCGAACGGCAGCGGCAAGTCCTCTCTGGCGCTGGCGCTCTCGGGGCTGCTGGCCCCGGCCGGGGGCAGCATCACGGCGACACCGGCGCTGGCTCCCGCGTCCGGTCCGGCGTATCCCGACCAGTGGCATCCGCGTGATTTGGTCCGCCGGATCGGCACCGTGTTCCAGGAGCCGCAGCACCAGTTCGTCGCCACCACCTGCGCCGACGAACTGGCGGTCGGTCCCCGGTTGCTGGGCCTGCCCGAGGCCGAGATCTCTTCTCGCGTCGACGATCTGCTCGAGCGGCTGCGGCTGAGCGCGTTGGCCCGGGCGAACCCGTTCACCCTCTCCGGTGGTGAGCAGCGGCGGTTGTCGGTGGCCACTGCGCTGGCCACCAGGCCGCAACTGCTGGTGCTCGACGAACCCACCTTCGGCCAGGACTGCCGCACCTGGAGCGAGCTCGCCGGTCTGCTGCTCGCGCTGCGGGCGCAGGGCACCGCAGTCGTCGCCGTGACCCACGACGAGGCCCTGGTGCAGGCCCTCGGCGGTGAGCGGTTGCGGTTGCGCGACGGGCGTCCGGAGCCGTGCGCCGACCCGGTCAGCGGGCGTGAGCAGGTGCGTCCATGACGGCGTCCGGGCCGGCCGTCGCGCCCCCCGACGTGCTGGCCGCGCCCGGCGGGATCGACCCGTCGGCACCGATCGCCAGGGCCAACCCGGTCACCAAACTGGCTGTCTCCGTGGTGATCTCGATCGCCCTGCTGCTCAGCGTCGATCCGGTCAGCGCCGGGGTGATGCTGGTGATCGAACTGCTGGCGCTGCCCTGGTGCGGGCTGAGCGCGGCGACGCTGTGGCGGCGCACCTGGATCCTGCCGGCGGGGGCGTTGCCCGCCGTGGCCGCGACCGCGGTCTACGGGGTGGACTCCGGGGCGCTGCTGTGGTCGTGGGGACCGTTCGAGGTCAGCGACGGCTCGCTCGCCTCGGCCGTGGCCATCGGCCTGCGGGTGCTGGCGATCGGGCTGCCCGGCGTCGTCCTGCTGTCGACCACCGACCCCACCGATCTCGCCGACGCCCTCGGCCAGCGGATGCGGCTGCCGTCGCGGTTCGTGCTCTCCGCGCTGGCGGCGATGCGGTTGTTCGGCGTGCTGGCTGAGGAGTGGACGGCGCTGACCATGGCCCGTCGCGCCCGCGGGATCGGGGGAGGTGGCCCGATCGCCCGGTTGCGCGATCTGGGCGGCAGGCTGTTCGCCCTGCTGGTGCTGGCGATCAGACGAGGTTCGGTGCTGGCCACGACGATGGAGTCACGCGGGTTCGGCACCGACCGCCGCCGTACTTGGGCACGGCCGAGCAGCTTCGCCGTGGGTGACCTGGTGCTGATCGTGGCGACCCTGGCCGCCGCGGTCCTGGCGATCGGGGCGGCCGTGCGCCTGGGCTACTGGAACCTGATCCTGGTGTGAGCGGGCCCGCCGCTCAGGGCGCGCCCCGTGGTTCGTCGGAGTCCAGCGAGGTGGAGAGTTCGTCGATGACCAACAGGTCCTCGCGGACCTGCCCGGCCCGGAAGGAGGCCCGGCCGACCATGTGCGAGGCGATCGGAGTGGTCACCCCCTGGAACAGCGCGACCAGGGCGAGCAGCAGTAGCACCATCGGCTGACGCAGGCTGATCGCCAGGCCGAGCAAGGACAGCACCAGACCGAGCACCTGCGGCTTGGTGGCGGCGTGCATGCGGGAGAGCAGGTCGGGCAACCGCACCATGCCGATCGCGGCGATCAGCCCGAGCATCGCGGCGAGCAGGAAACAGATCGAGGCGATCACGTCGAGGACCTGATCCATCACGAACCTCCACCGCGCGGGTCGGGCGACTCGTCCTCGGGCGAACCGTCGACGTCGCGCGGGTTGCCGAACCGCGCGATCGCGACCGAGCCGAGGAAGCCGATCATGCTCAGCACCACCAGGATCGGCAGGGTGTCGTCGGTACGGCGGACGGCGGCGTCCAGGGCCACGCCGATCAGGGTCAGCGCCACGATCACGTCGAACGCCACGGCCCGGTCGAGCACCGTCGGCCCGATCACCATGCGGTGCAGCAACAGCAGCGCGGCGATGCCGAGCAGGATCACGCTGATCACGACGACGGAGGTGATCATCACCGGCCCCCGTCGTCCGTGCCGTCGTTCGGGCGATCGTCGTCCGGGCTGCCGTCGTTCGGATCCGCCTGCGGCGCAGCGGGTTTCGAGGCAGCCGGGGTGCGAGCCGGCGGAGACCCGAAGGAACGGATCAACTGTGCCTCGGTGTGCAGTACCCGGGCCCGCTCGCGCTCGGCGCCGGCCTCGTCGCGCACGTCGAGCGCGTGCAGGAACAAGGTGTGCGTCGAGCGCCGCGCCTCGACCACGATGCTGCCCGGGATCAGCGAGGTGGTGATCGCCACCGCGGTCAGCACGAAGTCGGAGTCCGTGGTCAGGTCGACCTCGATCACCGCGTTGCGCAACTGCCGCTTGGGCGACAGCACCGTGGCCGAGACGTGGATGCTGGCCACCACCAGTTGCCACAGGAACGAGAACAGGAAGACCGCGAAGTACACCGGCCGCAGCCGGCCGTCGAGGCGGACCCGGGGCAGCGGGAACAGGATCTGCACGCCGAGCCCCAGCAGCGCGCCGGCGACGATGTTGAACCAGGACAGGTCACGCCACAACGCCACCCAGAGCACGGTCACCGCGACCACGGTGCCGGGCTGGATCAGCGCCCGCCGGCTCGGCGGGTGGTAGGCGGCGCCGGCGGCCGGGACGGCGCTGTTGCCCGCATCGCTCATGGCGCACTCCCCCCGAACACGGCGGAGATGTAGACGCCCGGGTCGAGCAGGTCGAGGGCGGCGTGGTCGGTGTAGGCGTACATCGGCCCGGCGATGACCGAGATCAGCACGCTCAGGGCGAGCAGGGCGAGCGTCGCCCCGACCATCGTTCCCGGGAACGGGCGGTCCGCCCGGCGTTCCAGTTCACGTTGCAGCACACCGACCTTGCTCGATCCGCTCTCCTCGAGCTCGGTGATCCGCTCCCGGGCGACCTGCAGTGCCTGGGTGTCGATGGCGCGGGTGGTCACCGGCACGGTCTCCAGGCGCCGGTACTGCCGGTCCGACTGCGCGGCGGTGACCAGGGCGACCGCCATCTCCTGGGCCTGGGACGGCGTCCGCCAGAACGCCAGCGCCCAGCACCGGGAGATCACGTACAGGGTGAGCAGGCTGGTCACCACCGAGGCGCCGACCACCATGTAGGCGGCCGAGGAGCCGTGGTCGAGACCGGCCGAGATCAGCCCGATCTTGCCCAGGAAGCCGGAGAACGGCGGGATCCCGGCCAGGTTCATCGCGGGGACGAAGAACAGCACCGCGATCAGGGGGAACAGCTTGGCCATGCCGCCGAGCCGGGACAGCGACGTGGTGCCGGTGACTCGTTCGAGCAGACCCAGCACCAGGAACAGCACGGTCTGGATGGTGATGTGGTGCGCGATGTAGAACACCGCCGAGGACAACCCGGCCGGTGTCATCAGGGCGATCCCGAAGATCAGGAAGCCGATATGGCTGACCAGGGTGAACGACAACATACGTTTCAGGTCGGACTGCGCGATCGCGCCGAGGATGCCGAACAGCATGGTCAGCGCGGCGACCCAGAGCAGCGGCGTGGTCAGCGGGCTGTCCGGGAACAGCAGCGTCTGGGTGCGCAGGATCGCGTAGACGCCGACCTTGGTCAGCAGGCCGGCGAAGACCGCGGTCACCGGTGCGGGCGCCGTCGGATAGCTGTCCGGCAACCAGAAGCACAGCGGGAAGATGGCCGCCTTGATGCCGAACGTGGTCAGCAGCATCACCTGCAGCAGCAGGGCGGTCGAGTCGGGCAGCTCGGCCAGCCGTTGCGACAGCTGGGCCATGTTCACCGTGCCGGTCGCGGCGTAGATCATCGAGATCGAGATCAGGAACAGCGCCGAGCTGAGCATGTTGACCACCACGTAGATGGTCCCGGCCTGGATGCGGCCCTCGGTGCCGCCCAGGGTGAGCAGCACGTACGAGGCGAACAGCAGCATCTCGAAACTGACGAACAGGTTGAACAGGTCACCGGTCAGGAAGGCGTTCGCCACACCGGCGACCAGGATCAGGAACGTCGGGTGATAGATCGAGACCGGTGCGTCCTCGTCGTCGTCCACCATGTTCTGGCCGATCGAGTAGATCAGCACGGCGAGGGCGACGGCGGCCGAGACCACCAGCATCAGCGACGAGACCCGGTCTGAGACCAGCGAGATGCCCAGCGGCGGCTGCCAGCCGCCCACCCAGACGGCCAGCGGATGCCCGTTGCTGGTGGCCAGCAGCAGTCCGAGGGAGACCCCGAGCATCGCGACCAGCACCACCACCGTGACCACCCGCTGCGCGGAGGGACGGCGCACCAGCGCCAGCGCCAGACCGGCGCCCAGCACCGGCAGGGCGACCGGGATCGGCACCAGGGCGTTCACGACTCTCCCCTCGTCGTCCGGTCGGCCGGGCCGGGGTCCGGTTCAGGTTCGGGTTCGGGTTCGGTCGCAGGATCGGGTTCGGCCTCGTCGTCCGGCGGGGGCTCGTCGTCCAGCAGTCCCTCGTCGTCCAGCAGGGTCTCCCCGGGGGAGTCCTCGGCGCCCTCCTCGCCGTACACCTCGCTGATGTCGTCGGTGGTCTCGCTGTGGCTCAGGTCGAAGCTGTCCGAGGCGGCGTCGGACTCGGCCAGGCGCCGGACGGCGGCGTCCTCCACGTCGTCCTGCACGTCGTCGTTGCCGACCAATTGCCAACTGCGATAGGCCATCGCGAGCAGGAAGGCGGTGGTGGCCAGGGCGATCACGATGGCGGTGAGCACCAGTGCCTGCGGCAGCGGGTCGGTGATCGTGCCGGGCTCGAACCGGTTGAGCAGCGGGGGGTTGCGGGCCGGACCGGCCGCCACCATGAAGCCGAGGTTCACCCCGTTGCCGATCAGTACCAGGCCGATCAGCACCCGGGTCAGCGAGCGTTCGAGCAGTAGGTAGATGCCCATGCCGATGAGCAGACCGGTGGTCAGCACCAGGGTCGCATTGACGGTCATGCGGTGCTCCCCTCGCGTTGCTCCCGGCGGATCTGCCGGTCGATGCCCGAGCCGAGACTGCGCAACAGGTCGAGCAGCAGGGCGACCACGACGAGCAGCACACCGATGTCGAACAGCAGCGAGGTCACCAGTTTCACCGAGCCGAGCAGGGGCAGATCGGCCTCGATCGTGGCCGTCTGCAACACCTCGCCGCCGAAGGCCAGCGGCAGCAGCGCCGAGACCGCGGCCACGCACAGACCCAGACCGAGCACCACCCCGGCGTCCACCGGTGCGGCCTCGTCGAGTTCGTAGCGGCCGCCCACCAGATACCTGATCGCCAGCGCCGAGCCGACCACCAGACCGGCCGCGAAACCACCGCCGGGGTTGTTGTGTCCGGCGAAGAGCAGGTAGGCACCGACGGCCAGAATCAGATGGAAGCTCATCCTGGTGACCACCTCGAAGATGATCGAGCGGCGCTCCGGCGGCATCGTCCGCGGCCCGGGCAGCCAGGCTCGCCGGCCCGGCCGGGTCGGCAGTTTGACGACGTCGCTGGGGTAACTGATCTCGTGCACCCGGCGGATGTTCGGCACCCGGGTGTCGATGAAGATCAGCGACGCGACACCGGTCGCGGCGACCACCAGCACCGAGATCTCACCGAAGGTGTCCCAGGCCCTGGTGTCGACCAGAATGACGTTGACGATGTTGTAGCCGCCGCCGAAATCGACTGCGGCACGGGCGAGTTCGGGTGTCAGTGGGGTCGCGGTGCGGGCCGAGGCGGCGACCACGAGGAAGCCGCAGACGGTCAGCCCGACCGCGGTCCCCAGGGCGATCCTCCAGAACCGGTTGCGCGGCAACGGCCGGTCGGTGAAGTGCGACGGCAGCCGGCGCAGCACCAGTACGAAGACCAGCAACGACACGGTCTCGACCAGGATCTGGGTGAGCGCGAGATCGGGTGCCCCGTGCAACAGGAACAACACCGCGGTGCCGTAGCCGGTGACACCGGCGAGCAGCACCGCACGCATCCGCCGCCGCGACCGTGCGGCGAACAGGGCGGCCACCGCGATCACCATGCCGACCATCGGCTGCACGGGGGAGTCCCAGGCGGTGAAGTCGACCTTCGGCGGGCCGCCGCCGATCATCACCCCGCCCGGGACGACGACCACCACGACCAGGATCACCGCGAGATAGACCGCCAGAGAACCCCGTTGGGTCGCACCGGTGACCTCGATCGCCAGCCGGTCGATCGCCCGGATCACCGCGTGGTAGGCGCGCTCGGTGCTGATGTTCGCGGTGAGTCGGTGCTGCACGACGCTGACCCGGCGCCGGATCACGAAGACCAGGCCGCCGAGCAGCACCACCAGCGCCGACAGTGCCAGCGGCATGCCGAACCCGTGCCACAGAGCCAGGGGCTCGTCGTGCGCCCCGGCCGGGAACTGCTCGGTGTAGGGGGTGAAGAGCCGGGTCAGCGGCCCGCCCAGGAAGGCCAGGACCAGGCTCAGCGCCGCGAGCAGCACCGGGACGGCGACGAACGCCGGCGCCGGGGGACGCACCGCGCACCGGGGCTCGGGGTGTTTGTCGGCGAAGGCCCCCCACAGGAACCGGGCGGTGTAGCCGACGGTCAGCCCGGAGCCGATGACGATCAGGGTCAGCAGCACCCAGCCGGTGGTGCCGTCCAGCCCGGTGCCGTCACCGGAGTCGGCGATGGTGAGCAGGGCGGCGAAGGCGCTCTCCTTGCCGGCGAACCCGAGCAGCGGCGGCAGACCGGCCATCGAGAGCCCGGCCAGCACCGCGGCGATCATGGTGACCGGCATCGCCCGGCCGACACCGGTCAGCTTGCGCAGGTCACGGGTGCCGGTCTGGTGGTCGATGATGCCGACGGTCAGGAACAGCGCCGACTTGAACAGCGAGTGCGACAGCACCAGAGCGATGCCGGCCAGTGCCGCGGCCCGGGAGCCGAGCGCCAGCAACGTGATCAGGAAGCCGAGCTGGGAGACGGTGCCGTAGGCGAGCAGCAGCTTCAGGTCGTACTGACGCATCGCCTTGAAGCCGCCGATCAGCATGGTGACCACGCCGAGCGGCAGCAGCACCAGGTGCCATCCCGGGACGCCGGCGAACCGCGGTGCGAGCAGGGCGACCAGGAAGACCCCGGCCTTGACCATGGCCGCCGCGTGCAGATAGGCGCTCACCGGGGTCGGCGCCGCCA
The DNA here is from genome assembly GCA_036758885.1 of Kineosporiaceae bacterium. GTDB lineage: Bacteria > Actinomycetota > Actinomycetes > Actinomycetales > Kineosporiaceae > DAIOVT01. The sequence goes on along the minus strand of DAIOVT010000044.1, from coordinate 6,642 downwards.
TCGCGCCCGGCAACCAGAAGTGGAACGGCACCAGGGCCGACTTGGTGATCGCCCCGAGCAGCAGCAGCACGACGCCGACGACCAGTGCCGTCGAGGCCGGCACCGCGCCGGGTGCCGAGGACGATGCCGAGGAGGATGCCGCGGCGAGTAGTTCACTGGTCGCCAGGGTGCCGGTCTCCCGGTACAGCAGCAGAATGCCGACCAGCATCGCCAGGCCGCCGAACGTGGTCACGATCAGTGCCTGCAGTGCCGCGAGCCGGCTGGCTCGCTTGCCCGGGTCGTGTCCGATCAGCAGGAACGACAGCACGGTGGTCAGTTCCCAGAACACGTAGAGCAGCAGCAGGTTGTCCGACCAGACCAGGCCGAGCATCGCGCCGGCGAAGGCGGTCAGCGTTCCGGCGAGCCGGCCCAGGCCCGGTTCGTCGTCCGAGAAGTACTTGGCGCAGTAGATCAGGACCAGGGCGCCGATCCCGGCGACGACAAAGGTCATCACCAGCCGCAACGCATCCAGCCGTAGGGTGATGTCCAGCCCCAGCGAGGGCACCCAGGACAATCGTTGCTCGATCGCCGACGTCGCTCCCGAGCTCACCACCGTGCCGGTCTGCGTGATCGCGAAGGCCACCGTCGCCAGGGACGGCAATGCCAGCCCGTAGAAGGCTCGCGCACCGGCCTGGCGAACCAGTACCGGGGCGAGAACGGCGGCTGCGAAATGCAGCACGACAAGGGTCAGCAGTGCGGCCTCCAAGGGTCGCAACGTCAGCGTGGGGAAGGCCCAAGCCTATCGGTTCGAACCCGGAACCCCTTGACAACGGTGTCGAACCTTGTCCGGTGCGCAACCGAAAGCCGTTGTGGCGCAGGGACTCCGACGCCCAAAGGTGGGCATCCTCACGCTGATCGGACGGCGCCGGTCACCCGGTCCAGGTCGAGACCGGAGTCGGTTGACCACGGTCGGCGCCGAGTGCCAGGACCATCATCACTTCGAACTCCTGGACGCCTTCGGGGGGCTCCTGTCCCTCGCGCACATGGACCGGACGGCGGATGTCGGTCGGCCGGAAGCCGAACCCGCTGGCGAATCCGATCGCCCGGGCGTTCTCGCTGCCCACCCAGTACGCCAGCTGGCTGCGGCCGTGCGTCGCCGCGGTGTCCGCCCCGGCCTGCACCAGTGCGGTGGCCACACCGGTGCCGCGCGCCGGCGGGCTCACCCACAGGCCGAAGAGCTCGGCGAGGCGGGGTTCCTCGGGGTGCGGCCCGCCGACGCTCACCACGCCCAGGGAGGTATCGTCACGGGTCGCCAGCAGCCGGACCGAGCGGGTCATTCGCAATCGCCAGAACGCTTCGTCGTAGTCTCTCTCCTCGGCCAGCGTGTTCACGAAGGCAGCGGGTGCCTCCTCCAGCGCTGCCAGACGAACGTCGCGATATTTGGTCCAGTCGTCCTCGCTGAGGACGTGGACGATGAGCTCACCCATGGACGTACCTTTCCATGTTGCAGGCCGTCAGGTAAGTGTCGCCCACGGCAACGATGGGCATACGTTCGGGGAGCTTCACCCACGGTCACGCATCATCCGGCGGCTGTGTCCGGGCTTCGCAGGATTCATCCTGAGATCAACTGATCCTCTCCTTTGCCCGGGTCCGGTACGCGGTGGCCGGCCCAGGCTCAGCCGGCGGCGTCGATCGCGCGCCGGATCCGTTGCGCCGAGACCGGGTACGCCGTGCCGATGCCCTGCGCGAACAGGCTCAGCCGGAACTCTTCGAGCATCCAGCGCACCGGGTCGATCGAGTCCTCGCGGCCGGCCGGGAGGCGCTCGCACAGCGCCCGGTACTCGTCGGTGAGCTGGTGCACCTGGTCCATCCGTCCCCGGTCGGCCGAGACGTTCTCGGGCGCCTTCTCCAGGCGGCGGGCGACCCCGCGCAGGTACCTGATCAGGTCGGGCAGCCGGGCTCGCCCGGTCCTGCCGACGAAGCCGTCGTGGATCAGCGCGTCCACCTGCTCGCGCATGTCGGTGAGCGCGGGCAGCATCGGCAGGGAGCGGGTGCCGCTCAGCGCCCGGTCGACCTCGCGCCACCGGGTCAGGACGCGCGATGTCGTGCGGGCGATCTCGAGCACCGTCGGGTCGAGTTCGGCCCGCACTGCCGCGAGCAGGGTCGCGAACGCCTCGCCCTCGAAGACCGGTCCGCCGTGGTGGGCGACCAGATCGTCGATCGCGGTGTCGACCACGTCGGTGATCAGGTCGCGCACCGAACGATAGGGACTCACCGAGAGCCCGAGCCGCTCGGCGTTGGTCAACGCGTGCTCGACCTGTCCGGTGGCGCGGGTGACCGGGTCGGTGAGCTGTCGCATGATCAGCGCCCGGGTGCCGGTGCGCATCGCGACGGCCTGGTCCGCCGCCGTCGGCAACACCCGGACGGCGACCTGGTCACCCTCGGCGACCAGGGCGGGGAACGCCGAAACCGTCGCTCCCGCAGGCGATTCCCGCTCCACGGTGCGCGGCAGGGTGCCGACGTCCCAGGAGGTCACCGTGCTCCGCTCCACCCCGGCGCCGGCGATCCGGGCGACGGCCGCACGGGTGCGTTCGCGCAGTTGGTGCTGCAGTGCGGTCAGATCCTTGCCGCGGGCCAGCACCTTGCCCTTCTCGTCCTCGATCAGGAAGGTCATCCGCAGATGGTCGGGAACCTTGGTGAGGTCGAAGGCTTCGGCGGGTACGTCGCCGCTGCCGGAGCGGTGCCGCAGCCGGGTGGTCAGCTCCTCGGCGAGCGCGGCGTGGAAGGACGACGAATACGCGGAACCTGCTGGGCCGGAGCGTGTTCCGGAGGTCTCGACATCGGCCGCGCCGGCGGCGTCGATACTGGCCTCGATGTCGTGCAGTGCCAGCCGGGCGTTGTCGGGCGCCGGCACGAACGACGTCCGGATCGCCTTGGGCAGTGACCGGATCAGCGCCGTGGTCAGTTCCTCGCGCAGGCCCGGGATCTGCCAGGTGAACGGCGCCGGGTCCAGGCCGGCGAGCAGCGAGACGGGCACGTGGGCGCTGACCCCGTCGTCGGCGGTGCCGGGCTCGAACTGGTAGCTGAGCCGCAGTTCGCCGCCGTCCACCGGCCAGGTCAGCGGGTAGGCGCGCTCGTCCAGGCCAGGTTCGCCGGCCAGCAGGATCTCTTCGGTGAGGGTGAGCAGTTCGGGTTCGCGGCGGCGCTCCTGCTTCCACCATGAGTCGAAATGCCTTCCGCTGACGATGTTCTGCGGAATCCGGGCGTCGTAGAAGTCGAACAGGGTGTCGTCGTCCAGGACCACGTCCCGGCGCCGCAACCGGTTCTCGAGCTCCTCGGCGTTCTCGAGCATCTCCCGGTTGGCGTGGAAGAACCGGTGCTGGGTGCGCCAGTCGCCCTCGACCAGGGCGTTCCTGATGAACAGTTCGCGGCTCAGCTCGGGGTCGATGCGTCCGTAACCGACCAGGCGCTGGGTGACGATCGGCACCCCGTAGAGGGTGACCCGTTCGTAGGCCATCGCCGAGGCGCGCTTCGAGGACCAGTGCGGTTCGCTGTAGTGGCTCTTGACCAGGTGTGCGGCAAGGGGTTCCACCCATTCCGGCTCGATCCGGGCGACGTCGCGGGCCCACAGCCGGCTGGTCTCGACGAGCTCCGCGGCCATCGTCCAGCGCGGTGGCTTGGCGAACAGTGCCGAGCCCGGCCAGAGCAGGTACTTGGTGTTCCTGGCTCCGGTGAACTCCTTGCCCTCGCCGGCCCGGACCCCGATGTGCGACAGCAGCCCGGCCAGCAGGGAGAGGTGGACCCGTTGCGGATCAACCGGTTCCGGTTCGTCGCCGTCCTCGGGCTGCCGGTCCCGGGCAGGGGTGCGAGGTACGTCCATGCCCACCTGACGGGCTATCTGCCTGAGCTGGGAGACCAGGTCCTGCCACTCCCTGATCCGCAGATAGTTGAGGAACTCACGGCCGCACATCCGGCGGAACTGGCCGGAGGAGAGGGCGTGCTGCTGGTCGCGCAGGTAGTTCCACAGGTTCAGATAGGCGAGGAAGTCGCTGGTCTCGTCGACGAACCGCCGATGCGACTCGTCGGCCGCCTGCTGCTTCTCCTGCGGCCGCTCGCGAACATCCTGGATCGACAGTGCCGCGGCGATGACGATCACCTCGCTCAGGCAACCGTTCTTCTCCGCCTCCAGGATCATCCGGCCCATGCGCGGGTCTACCGGCAGCTGGGCGAGCCGGGAACCCAACGGGGTCAGCCGGTTCCGGTCGTCGCGGGGTTCGCGGTGCTGGTTCCGGCCACGGCCGCGCGAGGTGCCGGCGCCGGTCTCGATCGCGTTCAGTTCGGTGAGCAGGGCAAGGCCGTCGGTGATCGCCCTCCGGTCGGGTGGGTCGATGAACGGGAACGAGGCGATGTCACCCAGCCCGATCGCACTCATCTGCAGGATCACCGAGGCCAGGTTGGTGCGCAGGATCTCGGGGTCGGTGAATTCCGGCCGGGACGCGTAGTCCTGCTCCGAGTAGAGCCTGATGCAGACGCCCTCGGCGACCCGGCCGCAGCGTCCGGCGCGCTGGTTGGCGGAGGCCTGTGAGATCGCCTCGATCGGAAGGCGTTGCACCTTGGTGCGGTGGCTGTAGCGGGAGATGCGGGCGGTGCCGGGATCGACCACGTAGTGGATGCCGGGCACGGTCAGCGAGGTCTCGGCGACGTTGGTGGCGAGTACCACCCGCCGCCTGATCCCGGCCGGGCGGGCGGCGAAGACCCGGTGCTGCTCGGCGATCGACAGCCTGGCGAACAGCGGCACGACCTCGGTGTGCGCGGGCAGCACGCCGCGCAAAGCGTCTGCGGTGTCACGGATCTCGCGCTCGCCGGAGAGGAAGACCAGCACGTCGCCGTTCCCCTCCCGGGAAAGCTCACCGACCGCGGCGCAGATGCCGTCGATCTGGTCGGCGGGTTCGTCCTTGCCCTGACCGGAGGCCTGGGCGAGTTCGTCCAGCGGCCGGTATCGCATCTCGACCGGGTAGGTGCGTCCGGAGACCTCGAGCACCGGAACGGGTTTGCCGCCCGGCACGGTGAAGTGGTCGGCGAACCGCTGTGGGTCGATGGTGGCCGAGGTGATGATCAGCTTCAGATCGCTGCGGCGCGGCAACAGCCGCCGCAAGCAGCCGAGAATGAAGTCGATGTTCAGGCTGCGCTCGTGTGCCTCGTCGATGATCAGGGTGTCGTAGCGGCGCAGATCGCGGTCCCGCTGCAGTTCGGTGAGCAGAATGCCGTCGGTCATCAGTTTGATCGCGGTCGACTCGCTGATCCGGTCGTTGAACCTGACCCGGTACCCGACCAGCCCGCCGAGCGGCGTCCCGAGTTCTTCGGCGATCCGTTCGGCGACCGTGCGCGCGGCCAGCCGGCGGGGTTGGGTGTGCCCGATCATTCCCTGCACACCGCGGCCGAGTTCGAGCGCGATCTTCGGGATCTGCGTGGTCTTGCCCGAGCCGGTCTCGCCGGCGATCACCACCACCTGGTTCTCGGTGATCGCCTCGGCGATCCCGTCTCGCGCGGCACTGACCGGCAGTTCGTCGGGGTAGCGGATCGACGCGGGGATCGCGGCACGCCGGGCCTCGATGTACCGCTCCCGGCCATGCTGCTGCCGGTCGCCTTGCCGCCGGTCGGGCCGTGCTCTCACCACCACAGCATCCCATTCACCGCACCGGCCACTCGTCTGCTTTTCACCGCACCGGCCACTCGTCCGCTTTCCCGCGTGAGGCGAGTCTCCGGACGTTTCCCCGAGCCGCCCCGTGATCATGCAGAACTGCACGCCAGCGCAGGCGTGATTGCGGGCGGGTTAGGGTTGCCGCCGTGCAGGAGATGGTCACGGTCGGCGCGGATCAGGTCTGGGCGCAGGACAGCGGCACCGACGGTCCGGTGCTGGTGCTGCTGCATCCGGGGATCGCCGATCAGCGGGTCTGGGAGCCGGTCTGGGAGCCCTTGACCAGCACCCACCGCGTGATCCGTTATGACGTGCGGGGTTTCGGCTGGTCGCCGCCGGCGACGGAACCGTACGAGCAGGTCGGTGATCTGATCACGGTGCTCGACCACTACGGTCTGGGCGCGGTGCATCTGCTCGGTTCGGCGATGGGTGGCTCGACGGCGCTGGGGCTCGCGATCGCGGCTCCCGAGCGGGTCGAGTCGCTGGTACTGCTCTCGCCCGGGATCAGCGGCTACCCCTACCCGGAGGACCCCGAACTCGCCCGGCGCTGGCACGATCTGGTCGCTGCCCGGGACGGCGACGGCTTGGTCGATCTGGTTCTCTCGCACTGGTGCGCGGCCGGCCAGGAACGGTTCGTGCGTGAGTTGGTGCGCGACGCCCTCGGGTCGCAGGCCAATGGCAACAGCTTCTGGACCGAGCCCGTGCAGGTGTGGGGCCATCTGGCCGAGATCAAGGTCCCGACAGTGATCCTGGGCGGCGATCGCGATGCCGCCGGAATGTACGAGGCCGGCCGCGCTGCGGCGGAACGCATCCCCGGCGGACGGTTCGTGCCGCTCGCGGGAGTGGATCACCTGCCCCAGCTGCGGGTGCCCGACCTGGTGGTGCAGACCGTGCGTGAGAGCTGCCGCTGACCCGAGCAGTTCTGCATGATCACGCTGGGGTGGGTGTGCGGTTCTGCATGATCA
>DAIOVT010000043.1:0-14771 GCA_036758885.1 Kineosporiaceae bacterium | reverse complement strand
CCCACCGCCGCACCGGACCGGCAGGCGGCCACCGCCTGGTTCGCACCCTTGCCGCCGGCCAGGTACTCGGGCCCGGAACCCGGTACGGTCTGGCCCGGCGACGGGATCGCCTCGACCCGGACGACGAAGTCCTCGTTCAGCGATCCGACAACAACGAGGCGCCCGGGTCGATGCGCGGTGGAGCCCATGGTCGACATCGCACCATCGTCCTGCACATCATGGGCAGGCATGCGCTGAGAGTCATCGGCGGGACGGCGCGCCGCCTCGCCGCCGTCCGGAACAGATCGCGGGCGGGCGACCTTGTGCACGGTGCGGGGTATGACGCGCATGACCACCGCATCGAGGAGGAGAACCGATGAGTGAGACCACGACAGGCAGCTCCGGAGTGCTCACCTGGGACGGCGTCCTCGCCCTTGCCGACCGCGGCAGCCTGCCGCCCCCGCGCCGGGTGCAGAAGACGGACGCCGAGTGGCGGGCCCAGTTGACCCCCGATCAGTACCGGGTCACCCGCGAACACGGCACCGAGCGCGCGTTCAGTTCGGACATGTGCTCGTTGTTCCAGCCCGGGCGTTACGCCTGCATCTGTTGCGAGACCGAACTCTTCGACTCGGCGACCAAGTTCGAGAGCGGCACCGGGTGGCCGAGTTTCACCCAGGCGATCGCCCAGGACGTGGTGAAGTACCAGGTCGACCGGTCGATGTTCATGACCCGGGTCGAGGTGCAGTGCAACATCTGCGACGCGCATCTCGGCCACGTCTTCCAGGACGGACCGCCGCCGAGCGGCCTGCGTTACTGCATGAACGCGGTGGCGCTGCGCAAGATCGCTGACTGACCCTCGGCACCGACCGACCCTCGGCGAGCCCGACCGGCGTGATCATGCAGACGTGATCATGCAGAACCGTCGCGCCTCCCGCCCGTGATCATGCAGAACTGTCGCGTCCGGCGCAGTTCTGCATGATCACGCTGGGTCGGCTGTGCCGTTCTGCATGATCACGCTCGGGGTGGGTCAGAAGGGGTGGGTCAGAAGGTGATCAGCGGCTTGATGATGTTGTCCTCCTTGTTGGTCATCAGGTCGAAGGCCTCCTGCACCTGATCGAAGGGGAACGTGTGGGTGGTCATCGGGGTCGGGTCGATGCGTCCGCTGGTCATCAGCCGCATCAGCCGGGTCATCCGCTCGCTGCCACCCGGACACAACCCGGTGTGGATCGCCTTGTCGTTCATGCCCAGCCCGAACGCGTCCAGCGGCAGCTGCAAGGGGGCCGGGTTCTCACCGTGGTAGCCGATGTTCGAGACCCGGCCACCGGCCTTGGTCACCTTGACGCAGGCCTCGAACGTCTGCGGGAAACCGAACGCCTCGATCGCGGCGTCCACACCGTGGCCACCGGTGAGATCCATGATCTGCTCGACCGGGTCACCCTTGGTGAAGTCGACGATCACGTCGGCGCCGAAGCGCTTGGCCAGGTCCTGACGTTCCGGGCGCGACTCCACGGCGATGATCTGCCCGGCCCCCAGCAGGTTGGCGCCGATGGTCGCCGAGAGCCCGACCGGCCCCTGGGCGAACACCGCGACGCTGTCACCGAACTGCAGCCGCGCGTTCTCGGCGCCCATCAGTCCGGTGGTGAGCATGTCGCAGGCGTAGACGGCCTTCTCGTCACCCAGTTCGTCGGGGATCGGGGTCAGGTTGGCGGCCGCGGCCGGCACCGTGAAGTACTCGGCCATGTTGCCGTCCATCTGCACGGTGAACTTGTACCCGCCGAGCGCGCCACCACACTGACTCGTGTAGCCGCGCTGGCAGTACTCGCAGCGGTAGCACGGGGTGATTCCGCAGACCAGAACCCGCTGACCCTCCTCGAAACCCGTTACCGCAGAACCCAATTTATGAATCACACCGACCGATTCGTGGCCCAGGGTGCGTCCGGCGGGAACCGGCAGCGCACCCTTGACGGTGTGTACGTCGGAGGTGCAGATCAGAGCGGAGGTGGTTCGGACGACGGCCTCCTCGGGCCCCGGTTCCGGGATGGGTTTCTCGACCACCTCGGTCTTACCGATCCCCTGGATGACGAATGCGCGCATGGTCTCGGGCATGGCAGCTCTCCTTCGAGCGACGACGGACCGCGTTTCCTCCACCCTGCCCCGGCGTGAGCAAGCCGACGTGTCCGAATCTGGGACACCGGCCCGCCGCCGGCCGTGACGACGCCCGCGACGTCGAAGCCCGGTCGTACCGCCGGACGGCGAGGCTCAGTCGCCCTGGTCGACCAGCGCGCGCAGTGCCTTCTCGAGGTGCTGCCGGTCGGTCTCGGGGAGTCGCTCGAGATAGGTCTTCATCCGGTCCCGCCGGGCCAGGTCGGCCTTCACCGCGAGCTGCTCACCGGCGGTCGTGGCCCGGACGACGATCGCCCGGCGATCGCCCGGGTCGGGCTCGCGAACCGCCCAGCCCGAGGACTCGAGCGCGTCGACGACGTCCGTCACCGAGCGCGGCGCGACCCGCAGCGCCTCGGCCAGCTCGCCGAGACGCATCGGCCCGTCCTGGACCACGATCCGCAACGCCCTGGCATGGTGCGGGGCGATGCCCAGCGGCTCCAGGGCCGCCGCGGAGTAGCGGCGCAGCCGGCGGGCGGCCGCGATCAGCAGATCGCCCAGCCCCTCGGGCTGCATCGCCGGTTCCATGTCCGGACTGTAGCCATGCCGTGCTCCCGGCCTCAATGTGAGGCTGACTCAGCATCTGCAGTTCTGCATGATCACGCCGGGGCGGGCGGACACTTCTGCATGATCACGGGAATGCGGGGGGAGAGTCGAGTGTTTAGCTCATTGTGAGGTTGCCTCAGTAAGTGCTAACCTCAGCATCAACGTCGATCCGAAAGGAGGCGGATGCCCCATGGCAGACGACCTTCGTACGAGATCCCGGCGTATCGACCCGCGCGACCGCGCGCAGCTCGACAACGCACCGGTCTCCCTGCGCCGCGTCACCGCGCTCTTCCGCGGTCACGGCTGGCAGCTCACTCTTGTCATCGCGCTCATCGTCGCGACATCGCTGGTCGCCATCGTCCAGCCGTTCCTGATCCGCGAGGTGGTCGACCAGGCCATCCCCAACCAGAACATCTCCCTGCTGGTGATCTGCGTCGCCGCCATGGTCGGCGCCGCGATCCTCACCGCCCTGCTCGCCGTGCTGCAGACCTGGATCTCCGCGGGCGTGGGCCAGCAACTCATGCACCGGCTGCGCACCGACGTGTTCACCCATCTGCAGCGCCAATCGCTGGGGTTCTTCACACGCACCCGCGCCGGTGAGGTCCAGTCACGAATCACCAATGACATCAACGGAATGCAGGATGTCGTCACCAACACCGCGACGTCGATCGCCTCCAACCTGACCACCACGGTGGCCACCGCGATCGCCATGGCGGCACTGTCCTGGCGACTGTCGCTGCTCTCGCTGCTGGTGATGCCGCCCGCGGTCTGGCTGACCCGCCGGGTCGCGCTGATGCGGCGCAGCATCACCGCCGAACAGCAGAGCCGGCTGGCCGATCTCAACGTGCAGATCGAGGAGGGCCTGTCGGTCAGCGGCGTCCGGCTGGCCAAGACCCTGGGCACCAGCGAGCGCAACGCCGACCGGTTCGCCGACACCTCGCAGGCGCTGGTCGGGCTGGAGCTGCGATCGCAGCTCGCCGGCCGCTGGCGGATGGCCACGATGCAGATCCTGTTCGCGGTGATCCCCGCGATGATCTACCTGGCCGCGGGCCTGCCGGTGACCTCCGCCGGCATCACGATCGGAACCCTGATCGCCTTCACCGCGCTGCAGACACAACTGTTCCGGCCGATGATGGGCCTGCTCAACGTCGGGGCCCAGGTGTACGCCTCGATGGCCCTGTTCTCCCGGGTCTTCGCCTATCTCGACCTGGTGCCCGAGGTGCCCGCGCCGACGCACCCGGTACCCCTGGACGCCGCGACGGTGCGTGGTGAGGTCAGGTTCGAGAACGTCACCTTCCACTACCCCGACAGCGCGACCCCCGCTCTGGCAGACATCGAACTGAGCGTCCCGGCCGGCACCACGCTGGCCCTGGTCGGATCCACCGGCTCTGGCAAATCCACTCTGGCAGCGCTGGTCTCACGGTTGCACGACCCGACCACCGGCCGGGTCAGCATCGACGGCGTCGACGTCCGCGACCTGGCCCCCACCACCCTGGCCTCGATCGTCGGAGTGGTCTCCCAGGAGACCTACCTGATTCACGCCAGCATTCGCGAGAACCTGTTGCTCGCCGATCCGCAGGCAGCAGAGGCCGATCTGTGGCGGGCCCTGGCGATCGCCCAGATCGCCGATGTGGTGGCCGCACTGCCCGACGGGCTGGACACCATGGTCGGTGCCCGCGGGCACCGGTTCTCCGGTGGTGAGCAGCAGCGCCTCGCGGTCGCTCGCACCGTGCTGCGCGACCCGAAGGTGCTGGTGCTCGACGAGGCCACCTCGGCCCTGGACAACACCACCGAGCGCGCCCTGCAGATCGCCCTCGACAACCTGCGGATCGGCCGGACGACGATCACCATCGCGCACCGGCTCTCCACGATCGAGGGCGCCGACCAGATCGCGGTGCTCGACCGCGGCCGCGTCATCGAACTCGGCGACCGTGACGGCCTGATGGCCCACGACGGAGCCTTTGCCGAACTGGCAGCCTGAGGTCACAGAGCGGACACCGGATACAGCGCGAACACCGGGCCGGCGCATGCGAATGCGCCGGCCCGGTGCTTTGTCGTGGGTTTGAAAATCACTGACTCGAACAGCCGGCAGCAGGCCCTCGGTACATCTGGCAGTACCTTGCCGCGGCCCTGGGCATGTTGGTCGAGAATCCCGAGTTCGGTTGCGCGTAGAAGAGCCAGTCGTTCCAATCCGCCTGCTGATAGTTGAACTGGATCTCGTAGAGAAGCTTGCCCGGTCCGGTGCCGGCATGGGTGCGGAAGTAGTTGTACATGCCCTCGACGTAGTCGGGGTTGTCCCCACTACCCGCTATTCCGCTCCACTCCGGAACCGCGAACGGCAGGCCCTGCGACTCGGCGAACTGGCGATGGCTCTCGATACCCTTCGGCGCGCCATAGGAGTCCTGCTCGAGAACGTTGTCCCAGAACGTGGCAGCATCTGTGGCAGCGGGGTTCTGGTCGTAGTAGTCGACGCTCAGAACGTCGACATAGTTCTTGCCCGGGAACATGTCCTTCCAGTTCATCGGGTCGGCGCTGAAGACACTCTCCCGGTTGACGTTGAAGACCAGTTTGCACTTGGTCGGGCAGACCTGCTTCATGATCGCGTAGTAGTCGCGCCAGGCATCGATGAAGTCGAGATAGTTCGACCGGTTCACCTGCCAGTGATACCAATCCCCGTTCATCTCGTGCGCGAACCTGACGTAGGCCATTCGGTTCGAGTTCGCGGAGGCCCAAGCATTCACGTACGTCAGGCCCTCCCGCCAACGGTCCTGAACAGCCCCCGGATTCTTGGCCATCGCCCAGGTCTCATCGACCTGGCCGGTCTGAGTGTTCTGCGGCAGCAGCGCGCCGGTTGCGACATCGATCGGCGCGTTCCAATGCTCGTAATGGCCTCCCTCCCTGAGCATGTAGATTCCGCGCTGGTCGCCTCCTTGATCGGCCCAGGCTCCACCGATGTCGAGCGGCCGTCCACGCCACGTCGCGTACAGACCCGTGGCGTTGTCCTGTCCGTAGACCCCGTGCAGAGCGGCACCACTCTTCCAGGCCAGGCCTGAAGGATTGCCCGAGGACGGGTTCGGCGGGTTCGGCGCCGACGGCACCGTGTACTGCACCAGCTCGGCGACGTTGCGTCCGTCGTGCTGCCCCTGCACGGTGACGGTGTACGTGGCCCCGGCACGCAGGTTGCCCAGCTGTGCGGGCGAGGTCGCGCCGACCGGCGACGTCCATTGCCCGGCGCCGTCCGCACCTGTGCCGTCGCGGCCGAACATCGCGTTGCTCAGTCGGGCGGTCCAGGTGACCGTGGCCGAACCGGGCTGTGACCCGGCGACGACGTTCAGACCCAGCGGGTCACCCCAGCGGTTGGCCACCCCGGGCACCGCCGCGGCCGCGACACCGCTCGAGCCCGAGATCGGCACCGCCACCGCGTCGCCGGAGGCGAGGGCCAGCAGCGCCGCGGCCGCCACGGCCACCACCCCCTTGACGACTCCCCTGACCGCCCCGGCCCTCAACTGTGGACCGGGCGCCCAGCCCGGTCCTGATCGGAAGATCTCCATGCTTCGTTTCCCCCCGGTTCTCACCGACGTCCGGCGTCGATGTCACCCGGCCCCCTGCCGGGTTCGCGTCCGCGACCGACGCCGATCAGGCGGCACCCCTACCCGGCCGCCGACGTTCGATCCCAAAAGCTTCGAGTACGAACGGGTCTCGTCACGATGACCGCGAACGACCCCGATCATGCCGCTGAGCACCGGTATCGCAAAAGAGTGCTCGATGCGCAGAAAGGAACGGGTGTATCGGGTCCGCACGGAAAGACCTCTTGATCCACTCAGCGGTAGTGCATATGACAGACAGGCACGGTATAACGAATGATCCGTACCCCCGAGATCCTGTACGTGATCCTCCCGTCCGGTGGCGGTCGCCGGACGGCGCGGGGGGCCAGAAGCGACGGGGGAGTTTCCCGAACATGTGGTCGACGCCACCGCCCGCGGCGGTGGGTCTCGGCGAGATCGCGGCGTTCCTCGACGATCCGGCGGACGACGTCTGGGCGGACCATTGGTCGGCCCGGTTGAGCGAACGGGTCGGCATTCCGCTCAGCGTCGCGGCGGTCGGTTTCCTCGCCGTGGCCGGCTCCGAGTTGGTGGCTGTCGGCATCGATCTGATCTATCCCCTGCCGATGGTCTGTTTCGTTCTGTCGGCGATCATTCCGGCGCTGGTCAGTCCGCCGTTGGTCTGGTACTTCTTCCGGCTGACCAAGACCACCAGCCGATTGACCCGGCGCAATCGCGAGGTCGCCGCCGCCTACCGCGCGCTGGCCTTCAGCGACCAGCTCACCGGCCTGCTCAACCGCCGCGGGCTCTACGCGAACCTGATGGCCTACGACTCCGACTGCGACCTGCTGCTCGGGGTCGCCGACATCAACTCCTTCAAGCAGATCAACGACACCTACGGCCACGACGTCGGCGATCAGGCCCTGGTCGCGGTCGGACGGCGCCTGCGCCACCTCGCCGGGCCGGCCGGTCTGGTGGCCCGCACCGGTGGCGACGAGTACGTCCTGGTGATCACCGGACCGGAGCGGCTCTCGGCGCAACGACCGGACCAGCTGGCGGTGCTGCTGCTGCCCGGCCTGGTGGTGCGGCTCAGCCTGGGCTGGCGGCACTCGACACCACGCAGCGTCGAGGCCTCGATGCGGGCCGCCGACAGCGCCATGTACCTGGCCAAGGCCCAGGACGGTTCCCGGCGGGCCGGCCGGCTCTAGAGTGCGAGCGGCGCGTAGCCGCTGATCCGCAGGCACTCCAGGGCGACGTGCAGCTCGGCGGCGTCCAGGGGGCGGGAGAGGTCCCGGCCGGTCAGCTCCTCGAGCCGGCGGATCCGGTAGCGAACCGTGTTGCGGTGCAGGAACAACCGCTCGGCCGCGGCCGATGTCGAGCCGCCCTCGTCGAGCCAGATCCGCGCGGTCTCCAGCAGCGGGCGGCGATCGTCGTCCGGCAGTTCCAGGACGCCGCGCAGCACGGTCGCGGCATACCCGCGCGCCGACTCCGGCGCGCTCGCGATCAGGACGGCGAGCGGTTGCTCCTCGAACCGCACCAGTTGCATGGTCGCCGGGGTCGCCGCGGCACAGGCCAGCCGGGCCTCCCGCCGCGCCGACGGCGCCTCGTCGAGCGACTCGAACGGCGAGCTCAACCCGAGCCGGCCGGCCGCGACCGGGGACAGCTGGTCGACCAGCTGCGGCACCCGATAACCGGCGCGCAGCGAGACCAGGCCCTCCTGATGGTCGTGGTCGAGACGCCAGACCGAGTTGACGTCGAACTGGCGCAGCATCCCCTCGATGCCCGGCAGCGCCTCCTCCCCGGGCTTCGCGCACTCCGCCGCGACCAGCACGAACTCGCCGCGGCGGGGCAGCCCGAGCATCGCCGCGGACTCCCAGATCCGTTCTGCCGCAGCGACATCCTCGATCAGGGTGGCCAGCATCGCGGCACGCATCTGGCCGTCCCGGCGGATCTTCTCGGCCAGCGTCGTCCGATAGGCCTCGGTGACCTGCTCGGCGAGATCGTCGCTGACCGACCAGATGTCCGCCGCGGCCGGCAGCATCACCTCGCGGGTGCGCTCGTCGGCGTGCTCGACCAGTTCTTCCCAGATGAACCGGGCGCCGACCCGGAAGGCGTGCAGCACCCCGGCGTAGGAGACGCCCTGCTCGGCTCGCAGTTCCCCGGTGGTTCGCGGGGTCTGCACGTCGACCGCCGTGGGGTCGGCGGCGAGCGTGCCCAGGATGTACGCCGCGTTGGCGATGCACGACTGGTTCAGATCGGCGAAGGAGACCACCAGACCGTCGCGGTAGAGCGGCACCTCGGCCTTGATCGCCTCGGCCATGGCCAGGCCGATGCGCTCGACGTCGGGCAGCAGTCGGCGACTGAGCTCCACCACGGCGGAGTGCACGGCTGACATTGCCACGGCGTGAGCGTAGACCGGCGGTCGCCACCGGGGGCAGATCTTCAGCACCCGGACTCTGCCACGACCGGCCGGAACCGGCCCCGCAAGCGTCGTAGTGCGCGTGCACAAGCGAGTGAATGCCCATTTGGTGCCCGCAGACGATGCCCGGGTCCTGCCCGAAATCGGAACATATGAACAACGACGCGGCCGCACAGTGCCGGCAGTTGATGTCACTTTCAACGTCACTTTTCAACGACGAGGAGTCTTGATGAACGTCGCCGACCTGATGGTTCGATCCGCCACCGAGGCGCCGCACCGCCCGGCCCTGCATCTGGGCGAGACCACGCTCGACTACGGCACCGTGAACCGGCTCAGCGCCGCGATCGCCGCCCGGCTGATCAAGGGCGGGCTGACCCCGGGCGACCGGGTCGGCGTGATGCTGCCGAACGTCCTGGAGTTCCCGGTCATCTATTACGGCGTGCTGCGCGCCGGTGGTGTCGTGGTGCCGATGAACCCGCTGCTCAAGCGGCGCGAGATCGACTACTACCTCAGCGACTCGGGAGCCCGCTGGCTGTTCGCCTGGCACCTGGCCGCCGATGAGGCGGTCTCCGCCGAGAAGCTGGTCACCGTCGACCCGACCAGCTTCCTGACCGACCTGGCCATCGATCTCGACGACAGCCAGTCCGAGAACCCGACCGGGGTCGACCCGACGGCGGTGCTCGACCGCGACGGCGGCGACACCGCGGTGATCCTCTACACCTCGGGCACCACCGGCCACCCCAAGGGCGCCGAACTCACCCACTCCAACCTGACCCGTAACGCCGAGGTCAGCCAGACCGACCTGTTGCAGCTCGAACCCGACGACGTGGTCTTCGGCGGCCTGCCGCTGTTCCACTCCTTCGGCCAGACCTGCACCCTGAACGCCGGACTGTCGGCCGGTGCCAGCCTGGTGCTGTTGCCCCGCTTCGACGCCGGTCAGGCCGCGGCACTGGTCGCCGAGCGCGGCGTCACGGTGTTCGCCGGCGTCCCGACCATGTACTCGGCCCTGCTGCACCTGCCGGACGCACCGGCGGCGCCCGCCCTGCGGGTCTGCATCTCCGGCGGTGCCGCACTGCCGGTCGAGGTGCTCTACCAGTTCGAGAAGCGTTTCGGCGCACCGGTTCTCGAGGGCTACGGTCTCTCCGAGACCTCGCCGGTCGCCTCGTTCAACCAGCCCGGCCGGCCGCGCAAGCCCGGCTCGATCGGCACCCCGCTGAGCGGTATCGAGATGCGGGTCGTCGACAGCGAGAACGCCCCGCTGCCACAGGGTGAGATCGGCGAGATCGCGATCCGCGGCCACAACATCATGAAGGGCTACTGGAACAAGCCCGAGGCCACCGAGGCGGTGCTCGGCGAGGACGGCTGGTTCCGCACCGGCGACATCGGCCGCACCGACGAGGAGGGCTACTACTTCATCGTCGACCGGAAGAAGGACCTGATCATCCGCGGCGGGTTCAACATCTACCCGCGCGAGATCGAGGAGGTGCTCTACGAGCACCCCGCGGTCGCCGAGGCCGGCGTGATCGGCATCCCGCACGAGGACCTGGGCGAGGAGGTCGGCGCCGCGATCGCGCTCAAGCCCGGCGCCCAGGCCGACGAGGCCGAGCTGCGCGACTTCGTCAAGGCCCAGGTCGCGCCGTACAAGTACCCGCGGGTGGTCTGGTTCGTCGACGCGCTGCCCAAGGGCCCGACCGGCAAGATCGTCAAGCGGGAGATCATTCCGCCCGCGCCCGGCGGCAACTGATGGCTCGCCGCGCGGACACCCGCTCCGATCAGGTGATCGGAACCCAGGACGGCGCGGACGAGGCCGCCGCGCCGCTGGACGCGCTGCTGGTCGGGGCCGCCCTCGGCCCACTGCGCCGGCTCACCCCGGACGCCTCGACACTGCGCTGGGCGGGCGAACTCGGCAAGCACCCGGGCAGCACGGCCCGCCGGCTCGGGGCGCTGGGACAGGAGACCCTGCGGATCGTCCGCGGCCGCTCCAGCGTCGAACCGGCGCGCGGCGACCGGCGGTTCAAGGACGTCGCCTGGACCGAGAACCCGTTGCTGCACAGGCTGGCTCAGAGCTATCTGGCCGGTGCCGAGACGGCCGGCCGTCTGGTCGAGGACGCCGACCTCGACTGGCGCGACAAGGAACGCACCCGGTTCCTGGTGCAGAACCTCTCCGAGGCGCTGGCACCGAGCAACCTGCCGCTGGTCAACCCGGCCTCGGCGAAGGCCGCGATCGATTCCGGCGGAAGGAGTCTGGCCCGCGGCGCGGCCCAGCTGGTCAAGGATCTGCGCAGTTCGCCGCGGGTCCCCGAGATGGTCGACACCTCGGGTTTCACGGTGGGCGAGAACGTCGCGAACACCCCCGGGGCGGTGGTGCTGCGCACCGAGGTGTTCGAGCTGATCCAGTACACGCCGCAGACACCGAAGGTGTTCGAGGTACCGGTGCTGGTGGTACCGCCGACGATCAACAAGTTCTACGCCATCGACCTGGCCACCGGGCGCAGCCTGGTCGACCACAGCGTCAAGGGCGGCCGGCAGATGTTCGTGATGTCCTGGCGCAATCCCGATCGGCGCCACGCGGACTGGAACTTCGACACCTACGTCGGCGCGATCCTCGAGGCACTGAGCGCCGTGGAGCGGATCACCGGCAGCAGCCGCACGGTGCTCGGCGGCATCTGCTCCGGCGGGATCCTCGCCTCGATCACCGCCGCCTACCTGGCGCACCAGGGTCAGCAGGACCGGCTGGCCGCGTTCCTGCTCGCGGTCACCGTGATCGACAACGCCCACGCCGGGACGACGTCCGCACTGACCGACCGCAACCTGGCCGAACTGGCCAAGGCCAAGTCGCGTCAGGACGGCTATCTGGACGGCCGGGCACTGGCCGAGATCTTCGCCTGGCTCCGCCCCGGTGACCTGATCTGGAACTACTGGGTGAACAACTACCTGTTGGGGCGCCGTCCGCCGGCGTTCGACATCCTGTTCTGGAACTCCGACACCACCCGGATGGCGGCCGGGCTGCACGCCGACTTCGTCGATCTGTCCATGGAGAACTCGCTGACCCGGCCGGATGCGCTGACGGTGCTCGGGGTGCCGATCGACCTAGGCCGGGTCACCGTCGACAGCTATGTCGTGGCCGGGGTCACCGACCACATCACGCCGTGGGAGAACTGTTACCGCACAACGCAGTTGCTCGGCGGCGACGTCCGGTTCGTGCTCTCCACCAGTGGGCACATCGCCGCGCTGGTGAACCCGCCGGACAACCCCAAGGCGTCCTTCCGCTCCGCGCCGGGCGACTCCACCGAGAACCCCGCGGACAGCCGCGAGTGGCTGGCCGAGGCGGTCACCCAGCAGGGCAGTTGGTGGACCGACGTGGCGGCGTGGCTGGACAAGCGCACCGGACGCAAGGTCGCCGCGCCGAAGTCGCTCGGCTCGGCCGAACTGCCGGTGCTCGGCGAGGCTCCCGGCACCTATGTGATGCAGTCCTGACCTGCGACCCGAACAATCGGTACCGAACCCTTACCCGAACTCTTGCAACAACTTTCAAGGAGACGAACATGTTCGAGAACATCGGCCGCGCCCGAGGCACCGACTTCTTCCGGATCGCCGACCAGCTCACCGACGAGGAGCGCGACTACTGGAACCGCACCCGGCACTTCGTCGACGACGTGGTGCTGCCGGTGATCAACGGCTACTGGGAGAAGGCCGAGTTCCCGCACGACCTGCTGCCCAAGCTCGCCGAGGTCGGCATCATCGGCGACGGCATCGAGGGCTACGGCTGCCCGAAACTCACCCCGATCGCGAACGGCCTGATCAACCTCGAGCTCAACCGCGGCGACGGCAGCATCGGCACCTTCGTCGGCGTCCAGGCCGGTCTGGCGATGCAGTCGATCGCCAAGCTCGGCTCGGAGGAGCAGAAAGAGAAGTGGCTGCCGCCGATGGCGCGGCTGGAGAAGCTCGGCTCGTTCGCGCTGACCGAACCCGATCACGGTTCCGACGCGGTCGGTCTGGAGACCGAGGCCCGGCGCGAGGGTGACACCTGGATCATCAACGGCGCCAAGAAGTGGATCGGCAACGCCACGATCGGCGACATCGTCGTGCTCTGGGCCCGGGACGTCGCCGACCAGAAGGTGAAGGGCTTCCTGGTCGGCACCGACAACCCCGGCTACTCGGCGGTCCGCATGGACGGCAAGGGCTCGCTGCGTTCGGTGTGGCAGGGCCAGATCACCCTCAAGGACGTGCGCGTCGACGAGTCGGACCGACTGCCCGGCGCCAACTCGTTCAAGGACGCCGCGCGGGTGCTCGCCGGCACCCGGAACACGGTCGCCTGGGCGGCTCTCGGTCACGCCACCGCGGCCTACGAGATCGCTCTGGCCTACTGCCAGGAGCGCAAGCAGTTCGGCAAGCCGCTGGTCAGCTTCCAGATCGTACAGAGCCGGCTGGTCAAGATGCTCGCCGAGGTCTGTTCGATGCAGCTGATCTGCCTGCGTCTGGGCCGATTGATGGAGGAGGGCCAGCTCACCGACACGATCGCCGCGATCGCCAAGATGAACAACACCAGCAAGGCCCGCTGGATCATCGCCGAGGCCCGGGACCTGTTGGGCGGCAACGGAATCCTGCTCGACTTCCACGTCATGCGGCACATGGCCGACATCGAGGCGCTGCACACCTACGAAGGCACCGAGACGATCCAGACCCTGATCGTCGGCCGCGACATCACCGGCATCGGCGCCTTCGCCTGACCGGCGCCACCTACCGAACGGACTGTGCCATGAGTGAAGTCAACAGCTCCTTCAAGACACCGCGCGACCTGACCGGCGCGGTGGGAACCGAACTGGGCGTCAGTGAGTGGATCACCGTCGACCAGAACCGGATCAACACCTTCGCCGACTGCACCGAGGACCATCAGTGGCTGCACGTCGACCCGGACCGGGCCGATACCGGCCCGTTCGGCAGCACCATCGCACACGGGTACCTGACCCTGTCGCTGCTGTCGAAGATGCTGATGGACGTCGTCCAGGTGGCGGAGTTCGACTCGATGGTCAACTACGGCCTGAACAAGGTGCGCTTCCCCTCGGCGGTGCCCGCCGGGTCCCGGGTACGCGGCCGGGTCCGCCTGGTCGACGCACAGGCCCGCGATCAGGGGGTGCTGGCGGTGTTCGGGGTGGCCATCGAGGTGGACGGCGCCCAGAAGCCCGCCTGTGTGGCCGAAGCCGTTCTGCTGTACTCGTGAGCGCGCCTCAGGCGCCGGCACCGGACGGCGCGGACCACCAGGTGCACCTGCTCGGCCAGGACGTGCGGGTGCGGGTGCGGCCCGGCACCGAACCCGGACCGGTGTTGTTGCTGTGCAACGGCATCGGCGCCAGCCTGGGAGTGCTGCAGCCGTTCGTGGACAAGGTCGACCCGCGCATCGAGGTGGTCAGTTTCGACGTCCCGGGGGTGGGCGGCTCGGCCGTCTCCCGGGTGCCGTACACCTTCGCCACGCTGAGCTGTTTCCTCGGCAAGCTGCTCGACCATCTCGGCTACCGGGAGTTCGACGTCCTCGGGGTCTCCTGGGGCGGCGCGCTCGCCCAGCAGCTCGCCGTGCAGAACCCGCGCCGGTGCCGCCGGGTGGTGCTGGCCAGCACCGGCACCGGGGTGCTGATGGTTCCGGGGCACCCCAAGGTGCTCCGCAAGATGATCACCCCGCGGCGCTACCGCGACCCGGAGTACGCGCAGGCGATCGCGGCGGAGCTGTACGGCGGCCGGGCCAGGGAGCATCCGGAAGCGGCCAAGGGACTACTGCCACAGCCTTCGCACACCGGTTCCCGGGCCGGGTACGCGATGCAGTTGCTCGCCGGCGCCGGCTGGACCAGCCTGCCGTTCCTGAAACTGCTGCGCCAGCAGACGCTGATCCTGGCCGGCTCGGACGACCCGGTGATCCCGCTGGCGAACGCCCGGATCCTGCACACCCTGCTGCCGCACGCCCGGGTGCATGTCTACGCCGACGGTCACCTCGGGCTGGTCACCTCGGCCGACGAACTCGGTCCGCTGGTCTCGCAGTTCCTCCGCCCGTAGCACCCCGCCGTGCCATCACCCAGGCCGTGATCATGCAGAACCGCATGCCCGTCCGTGCTCGCGCCACCACCCGACCCCGC
>DAIOVT010000042.1:0-14834 GCA_036758885.1 Kineosporiaceae bacterium | reverse complement strand
GATCGCGCCGACGGTCACCGGACTCGCCGCGATGGCGACCACACCGTCACGGCTGCGCGGCATCGCCCACATCCGCGGCCACGAGACCGACCGGCTGGCGGCGCTGTGCACCGAGATCAACGCCCTGGGCGGCGAGGTGAGCGAGACCGACGACGGGCTGCAGATCGTGCCCCGGCCGTTGCACGGCGGACCGTTCGCCAGCTACGCCGACCACCGGATGGCCACCACCGGGGCGTTGATCGGGTTGAGCGTCAAAGGTGTTCTGGTGGAGGACATCGGCACCACGGCGAAGACCCTGCCGCAGTTCGTACAGCTGTGGCAGCAGATGCTGAGCGGCGACGCGGCCTGATGCACCGATGATCGGCTGAGCGCGTGACCCAGCGGCGTGAGCGGCGTGAGCGGCGTGAGTACGACAACGAGGACGTGCGGATCCGCCCGAACCGGCGGGGATCCCGGCCGAGGAGCAAGGAGCGTCCCCGGCACGCCGATGCCGAGTCCGCCTGGGTGGTCACCGTCGACCGCGGTCGCTACACGTGCCTGATGGACGACCCGGACGGCGGCAGCACGGCCGACCGGATCGTCATCGCGATGACCGCCCGCGAACTCGGCCGCACCCGGGTCGTCGTCGGCGACCGGGTGGCACTGGTCGGCGACACCACCGGCAGCCCCGGAACGCTGGCCCGGATCGTGCGGGTGGAGCCGCGGCGCTCGGTGCTGCGGCGCAGCGCCGACGACACCGACCAGGTGGAGCGGGTGATGGTGGCCAACGCCGACCAGCTGGCCGTGGTCACCGCGCTCGCCGATCCGGAGCCGCGCCCGCGCATGGTCGACCGGCTGCTGGTCGCGGCCTACGACGCCGGCCTGGATCCGCTGCTGGTGCTGACCAAGGCCGACCTCGCCGATCCGCAGGAGTTCCTGCGCGGTTACGCCGCGCTCGACGTGCCGTACCTGGTGACACACACCGAGGACGGCGAGCACGGGGCGCTGATCGGCCTGGACGCGCTGCGTGAGGCGCTGGCCGACCGGGTCACGGTGCTCGTCGGCCATTCCGGGGTGGGCAAGTCGACGCTGGTCAACGCCCTGGTCCCGGGGGCGGCGCGGGCGGTGGGCGAGGTCAACGACGTCACCGGCCGGGGCCGGCACACCTCGACGTCCGCCTATGCCCTGCACCTGCCCGGTGGCGGCTGGGTGATCGACACCCCCGGGGTGCGCTCGTTCGGTCTCGCCCACGTTCGGCCGGAGACGATCATCGGGGCCTTCCCCGACCTGGCTGCCGCGCTGCCGGACTGCCCGCGCGGATGCACCCATGACGAACCGGAGTGCGCACTCGACGAACTGGTCACCTCGGGCAAGGCCGGTCCCGGAGGGGCGGCCCGGCTGGACTCGCTGCGCCGACTGCTGCGCGGCCTGACCGGATGACGCGGTACCCCCCGCGCCGCGCTGACGCGGTGCCCCCGCACCGGGTGCGGGTCAGCCGGTGGTGCTGTCGACGATGCTCTTCCAGACCATTGATGCACCGCTGTGGCCGACCAGCGCGGTCAGACCGATCGTGGCGATGCCGATCAGCACCAGCGCCAGGGCCACGATCGAGGCGAACATCGACCGGGCCCGCACCAGGTGCAGCACCACCGAACCGAGGAAGAGCACCACGCTGAGCAGGAAGAGCCGGCCACCCCACAACGCGTGGTCGCTCAGACCGTCGGGGGTGCTGAACTGGGTGACCCGGCGCTGCAGGGACTCACCCGACTGCATGGCCACCCAGGTCATCACCATGACCACCGCGTTGAGCGCGAGCACCGGCACGGTGTGCCGGCGCCAGGCCGGGCGGACGGCGACCAGCACGGTCACCAGCGCCGCGACCGGCAGCCCGATCACCGCCCCGTGAACGATCAGCGGGTGCAGGGGCAGGCCGGCAATCGTGTCGAACATCAGGCCACCTCTCGATGAGGACGGTCGGGTACGGCGCTCGCTGACGCATCAACCTATTTGCGGCTCCTGGGAAGTTCCTGGACGCACTCGCGGCGCGGCGGTGAACGCCAAAGTAGCGCCGCAGCACCCCGGCGACGGTAGCGTCGCTCTGCACGACGGGCCGGCCGCTCCGGTTCACGTCGACCGGTTCTCGCTGAATTTCCTGCTGGATCGAGGAGGAGTCCCCGGTGTCCACCTACGCCGACGACCTACGACTGGGCCTGGTGCTGGCCGACATGGTCGACTCCCTGACCCTGGCCCGGTTCGGCGCCATGGATCTGCAGGTCGAGACCAAGCCCGACCTCACCCCGGTCTCCGACGCGGACCGCGCGGCCGAGGAACTGATCCGTAATCAGTTGCGGCGCAGCAGGTCTCGCGATGCGATCACCGGTGAGGAGTTCGGCACCACCGGCTCCTCGTCACGGCACTGGGTGGTCGATCCGATCGACGGCACCAAGAACTTCGTGCGCGGCGTGCCGGTCTGGGCCACCCTGATCGCCCTGATCGAGGACGACGTCCCGGTGGTCGGCGTGGTCTCGGCCCCCGCGCTCGGACGGCGCTGGTGGGCCTCCTCGGGAACCGGCGCATGGACCGGGCGCAATCTCGCCTCGGCCAAGCGGCTGCAGGTCTCCAAGGTCGGCCGGGTCGCGGACGCCTCGGTCGCCTACTCCTCCTACCACTCGTGGGAGGCGAAGAGTCTCGGCACGCAGTTCGACACCCTGCTGCGCACCGCCTGGCGCACTCGAGGCTACGGCGACTTCTGGTCCTACATGTTGCTCGCCGAAGGGGCGGTCGACATCGCCGCCGAGCCCGAACTCGCCCTCTACGACGTGGCGGCACTGATCCCGGTCGTCACCGAGGCCGGCGGCACCTTCACCGGCCTGCAGGGCGGACCGGCGCACCGGGAGGGCAGCGCCGTCGCCACGAACGGAATACTGCACGAGCAGACCATGCGGCTGCTCACCCCTGAACCGACGGCCTGACTGGCCGGTCTGACTGGCCGGTCTGACTGATCGGCCTGACTGATCGGCCTGACTGACCGAACGGCATGACCGGACGGCGCCGCGTGACGGGCCGCCGGTCAGGACGCTTCGCGAGCGATCGGGTCGAGGCGGGCGCGGGACTCGGCCGGCAGGGTCATCTCCACACAGCCCGCGCACGAGGCCGCGGTACGCGCGTTGAAGTGACGCTCCCAGAAGACGGTCCAGCCGTTGGTGTACTCACCGCAGAGGGTCTGCCGGGTACCGGGCCGCCAGGCATGCTGCACGCCGTACGGGGACCACTCCCCCGGGCCGCCGGCACCTCCCCGAACCTTGTGCGTCGCCACGACGAAGAGTTCTGCACCGACGTTGCGGCCGGGCGATCCCTCGCCGCCAAGGGCACCGGGAATGCTGGTCACAGTCATTGTCGACCGTCCTCCAGACAGCACCACCCGGGACTCACCCTTGAGACCCGACCAGAGTGGGCACTGAGTGCCAGTATGTCGGCACTCAATGCCAGTGACAATGCTGAACGGCGCGCAAACTCATCGAATTGAGCAGTAGATAATGGACAATATCGGGCAAACTGTCCGGCAAGGGTGCGGCTCAGGTCACAGCCTGCGCCGTCCGGACGGCCTCGCTCAGAGCGAGCGGGAGATCCGTTCCACGACATCCTCGAGGCTCTGACCGGGCCGGACGACGGCCACCACCGCCCCCTGCATCGCCGCCTCGGAGCTCTCGAACCGGGAGACGACCCAGTCGAAGGCGGTCTCGAGCGCCGGGAAGGGATCCCCCTCGGCGCCCGACTGCAGCCACGATCGCAGCTCATGATTGTGCGCGGCCACGATCGCCGACGCTGCAACCTCGGCCAGCCGGTGGTTCTCGGCCGACGGGTCGAGCCGGTTGTGCAGATAGCCGGCGAACAGCCGGACGTACTTGGAGACCCAGGCCAGTTCGCGATCCCGCAGCGCGGGCTCGGAACGGATCAGCTGGTAGCGCTGCACCGAGACCTGGGGCTGCTCGACATAGCTCCGGAAGACCATGCGGGTACCGCTGCAGACCGCACGCAGCGGGGACAGGTCCTGCACCGCCGCGAGGTGTGCGGTCACCGCCTCGATGACCTGCTCATGGGTGGAGAAGATGACGTCTTCCTTGGTGCGGAAGTACCGGAAGAACGTCCGCCGTCCCACGCCGGCCCGCTCGGCGATCGCATCGACGGTGGTGCCGTGGTAGCCGTTGCTGCCGAACAGTTCGAGCCCAGCGCGCGCGACGCGCTCGCGTCCCGGCCCTCCGGAGGCCGCGGCGGCGTCGTCTCGCGAAACCACGCTGGTCATGGCAGCAGACCGTAGCCGCAGACCCTGCACAACGGGGTGGACGGCGCGTGAGACATCAGACATCCTCCGGCCGGCGAGCTCCTGCGCCGACCCGCTTCGGCCGGCCCGGGATCAGAGCCGTTCGCTGCGCCGCTCCTCGGCCAGCAACGCGGCGAACTCCTCCGGGAAGCCCTCGGCCAGCCTCTCCATGGCCCGCAACCGGGCCCGGCGGGCGCGCACCTCCGGGTCGCCCCGGCCGAGCAGATCCGCCGCGCCGACCGGCACCCGGCGGGTCACCGTGGTCGCGGGGGCACTCGGCCGAGGGGCCTTGGCCGCCTTGACCGTGGGGTTCTGACAGGCGATGCAGATCGCCTCGTCCTCGGTGAACTCTTCGACCGGAAGGATCTTGCGGCAGGTTCCGCAACGACGCCATTTCTCTGCCACTGCACCGTGTTTCGCGATGGGCCCGCGAGTGCGGGCCGACTGCCAGGGTCACCCAACCCTAGCCGCCCCGGCGGCCGGCCTACGGCGCCCCCACCCCGGCGACGATCCGCCTCGACGTCCGCGCGAGGCTCGACGTGACCCTCTGCCGCCGCGCAATAGTTCTCTCACGTGACGTAAAGGATTTCCCGGCCGGACTCTCAGGAAAAGCCCGGGAGAAACGTGACACGCCGTCCAATGAGACAGTCATGAAAGCGTTAATAAAAGTCCATTTGGCGAGGTAATAGCCCGGTCTCGGCCCGCCACTCGGGTGTCTGCGACAACCGAATCTGCCAATATCGCGGCGGACCGTCTCTCAGCTTCCCTAGTGTGAGCGAGTCCGACGGTGGGCGATCAATCGATTCATACCCACTGCTGCCCTGAAGAACTCACGATCACTTGGGGGATTCCCGAATGACGTCCGCCACCCACCGCCCAAGGCACGTGCGGCGCCGCAACCGCCTCGGCCACATCGCCCTTCTGGCGAGCGGAGTCCTGGTCGCCTCGATCGGTACCGTCTCGGTCGCCGAGGCCGCCACCGCGCCCAACCTCGCACCGAACGCCTCGGTCGAGAAGGCGGCCCGCAGCGGGCCGGTCTCCTGGATCAAGGTCGGCGAGGGGGTCAACAAGCGCAGGTACAGCTACGTCAAGAGCAAGGCTGCGGCCAACGGCAAGCGCTTCGTCCGCACCACCGTCACCTCGCGCAAGAGCGGTGCGGCCGGCTGGACGTTCACCCCGGTCAAGGTCGTCGCGGGTGCCACGTACACCTACTCGGACTCGTACCGGTCGAACAAGCGCACCGCGCTGCGGCTGCGCATGGTGAACAGCAAGGGCAAGGTCACCCTGCGCACCCTGGCCACCAGCCCGATCTCGTCGAAGAAGTGGCGCAAGTCGACGGTCACCTTCACGGTTCCCGCGGGCATCACCAAGGTCAGCGTCGAGCGGCTGATCACCTCGGTCGGTTTCGTCGACGTCGACAACGTCGGTCTGCGGCTCAAGGCGCTGCCCAAGAAGCCCGCGCCCAAGCCGGTGCCCAAGCCGACCGTGACGCCGAAGCCGACCACCCCGGTCACGCCGAAGCCGAGCACGCCGGCCACGCAGAGCGCGCCGATGGTCTCGATCACCCTCGACGACGGCACCGCCGACCAGTACTCCAACGCGGCCCCGGTGCTCGACGCCGCAGGCCTGGACGGCACCTTCTACCTGGTCTCGGACTACCTGGGCGAGCCCGGGTACATGACCGACGACCAGGCTCGGGCGCTGAAGGCCGGTGGCCACGAGCTCGGCTCGCACACCCGCACCCACGTCGACCTGACCACGGTGCACGGTGCCGATCTGACCAACCAGCTCAAGGGCGCCAAGGACTCGCTGGAGTCGAGGTTCGGTTCGATCACCTCGCTGGCCTACCCCTACGGCAACTACAACTCCGAGGTGCTCGCGGAGGTGGCCAAGTACTACTCCACCGCCCGCACCACCGAGGGTGGCCAGCAGACCAAGTCGACCGTGAAGCCGCTGCAGATCCTGATGCGGTACGTCACCAACCAGACCACCACGGCCGACGTGCAGACCTGGATGAACGAGGCCAGGTCGAAGAACGCCTGGACGGTGCTCGTCTACCACCACGTGGAGGCGAACCCGGACACCGCCGAGGGCATCACCCCGGCGACGTTCGCCGCACAGATCAAGGTGGTCAAGGACTCCGGCATCAAGGTCGCCACGGTCTCCCAGGCCTACGGCGCCCTCAAGTAGGGCTCACTCAGCAAGACCGGCGGACGACACGCCGGTGACGACGGAGCCGGTCCCGCTCAGCGGGGCCGGCTTCGTCGTGTCCAGGTTCAGCGCGTCCCGGTTCAGGTAGTCGTTCAGGCACTGCCGGACGGCGTCCAGCTCGGCCCCGAGTGAGGCCGCCGCCGCGACGGCGGCGGGCAGGTCGCCGTCCGCCGCGGCCGATTCCACCCGGGCGCAGCCGTCCGCCAGCGCGGCCGCGCCGAGATTGCCCGAGGCGCCCTTGAGGCTGTGCGCGTACCGGGTGGCCAGGTCGCTCTCCCGGGCGGCGAGTGCCTCGTGCAGGCTGGCCAGGATCGCGGTGGAACGGTCCAGGAAGGACCGCACGATCGTGCGCACCAGCTCGATCTCGGGCTCGCTGTGATCCCCGGAGAGCTCCTCGAGCCGCTCGTCGACACCGGCGACGAAACGTTCGGAGGCGTGGGGCTCCCGCTGACTCGGCACAACCGCGACCGGGACCGGTCCGGACCGCACGGCCGACACAGCCGGCACGACCGGCACGGCCGGGGCAGCCTCGCCGGACTCCCCCAGCCAGCGGGTGAGCACGTCGACCAGTTGCTCGGAGCGCACCGGCTTGCCCAGGAAGTCGTTCATACCGGTGGACAGACAGATCTCCCGGTCGGCCACGGTCGCGTTCGCGGTCATCGCGACGATCGGCACGTCCCGGGTGGCGGTCCGCTCGCGCAGTTTGGTGGTGGCGGTGAAACCGTCCATCCGGGGCATCCGGCAGTCCATGAAGATCAGGTCGTAGTCACCGCCGTCCGCCTGTTCGAGGGCCTGCACCCCGTCGCCGGCGACGTCCACGGCGCAGCCGAGCCGGGTCAGCATGCCGACCGCGACGGTCTGGTTGATCTCGTTGTCCTCGACCACGAGCACCTTCGCGCCGAAGTCGGGGCGCGCGCCCGGGCGCGTGGCGACGGCCGTGCCGGACGTCGCCGATGACGTGACGGGTGACGTGCCCGCCCCCGGGTTCTCCCCGGCCGGCAGCGGCAGCATCACCAGGAACGTGGTGCCCGACCCGGGTGCCGACTCCACCGAGATCCAGCCCTGCATCAGCTCGACCAGCTGGCGGCAGATGGCCAGGCCCAGACCGGTGCCGCCGTGGGTGCGCGTGGTCGAGGCGTTGGCCTGGGTGAACGGCTGGAACAGCCGGGTGACCGTGTCCCGGTCCATACCGATACCGGTGTCGCTCACCTCGAGACGCACCGCGAGCGGGGTGGGCCGGCCGAGGTCGGCGGCGTCCACGATGCTCGACAACCCGGCGGAGGATGCGTCCACCAGCTTCACCCGCACCGCCACCGAACCGGACTCGGTGAACTTGACCGCGTTGCCGATCAGGTTGAGCAGTACCTGCCGGATCCGGCCCGGGTCACCGCGCAGCACCCCCGGCAGGGACGCATCGACGTCGCTGAGCAGGTTCAGGCCCTTGCCCGCCGCCCCCGGTTCGAGCAGGGCGATCACCTCTTCGACGATCACCCGCAGATCGAGGTCGGCATCCTCCAGGGTGAGCCGGCCGGCCTCGATCTTGGAGAAATCGAGAATCTCGTTGATCACCGCGAGCAGCGACTGGCCGGCCCGCTCGATGCCGTCGAGGTAGTCGCGCTGCGCCGGCTCCAGATCGGTGCCGCGCAACAGTTCGGCCAGACCCATCACACCGTTCATCGGGGTGCGGATCTCATGGCTCATCGTGGCCAGGAACTGCGACTTCAGCCGGGACGCCTCGATGGCGCTGTCCCGGGCGTCGGCCAGCATCTGCTCGGTGATCTTGGCCGAGGTGATGTCGTGGGCGACCAGGTAGATCTGCCCGCCGTCGTGGTCGCGGGCGGCGTTCCAGCGCAGCCAGCGATAGCCACCGTCGGCGGCCCGGTACCGGTCCTGGAAGGTGATCGAGCGGTTGCCGGCCCGCACCTGGGCCAGCTGCCTGGAGGCGTCCTCGAGGTAGTCCGAGTGCACCCAGTCGGTCATCGGGTGACCGAGCAGGTCTTCGACCCGGTGGCCGAGGGCCGAGGTCCAGGCCGGGTTGAGCCGGGTGAACCGGTTCTCGTCGTCCAGCGCGGCGAGCAGTTCCGGCGAGTGTGTGAACAGCCGGTTCACCCGATCGAGACCGTCGAGGTGCTCGGTCATGTCCCGCACGAAACAGTGCACCGCGGCGACGGCACCGTGCCGGTCCAGCTCGGGCACCATGGTCGACTCGATGGTCAGCGATCCACCGTCCTTGCGGCGCACCCCCAGCGTCAGCCGGCGGGGCAGCTGCCCGGGGTCGCCGGCAACGACGGCCTCGAGGGCCGGCAGGTCGGTGCTCTCCGGGTGCGACCGGTCGACCAGGGTGCGGTAATGGCGTCCGATCAGTTCGGACGGCGTGTGGCCGAGCAGCGACGCACCCGCGACGTTGATGTACTCGATCTGCCCCCGCGGGCTGAGCGTCGCAATACCCTCGAGCGCGTTCTCGACCGCCACGGTGCGCGAACGGGTCTGTGCCTCGGCGAAGTTGCGACCGGCGACCAGATCGGCGACCACCAGGGCGACGAGCAGCAGCGACGTGCCCAGTACCTGCACGGCGACCACCCGGTCGGTGGCCGTGGCATACCCGGCGAACAGTCCCTGGCCGCGGGCGGCCAGGGCCACGGCGACGGTGACCACGAAGAACAGCTGCACCGCGGCGACCCGGGGCCCGAACAGGAACACGGTGACGAAGACCGCGATCATCAGGGGCAGTTCGACGTTCAAGGCGTGCGAGGGGGTGCTCACCGGGATCAGCAGCACCGAGGTCATCAGCACCGTGATCGCCACGATCCCGGCCGAGCGGCGCAGCGTGATCGCCGGTGCGAGCAGTTGCCGAGACCGCAGGTAGCGGGCCCGCTCGAGCCAGAACAACCGCAGGGCACCCAACGCCGGCACGGTGACCAGGGCGCCGAAGAAGTTGGCCGCGAACCAGATCCAGGCCACCGACCAGAACCCGTCGCTGCGGTTGATCACCGCCGCGGCGACCAGGGCACCGAGCCCGATCCCGGCGAGCAGTGAGGGCAGCAGCACCCGAAGCGTCCAGCGGGCACCGGCGACCAGCTCGCCGGGAGGCCCGTTGCTGTGCCGGCGTTGCAGCATCGCCCCGGCGATGGTCGAACCGAGCAGGTTGGCGAGCACGAACCCGGCCGCCCGGTGCGGCGAGATCCCGTGGATCAGGTTGCCGCCGAAGTTGGCCGTGGCCAGTACGAGCAGCGCCAGCGGCCAGTACCGGGTCGGCGTCCACCAGAACGCGGCGACCAGCAGACCGCAGGCCGGCCAGTAGCCGAGGACGTGCCCGGGGTCGATCAGCAGGGAGAGGCCGAGCTGTTGCAGCAGCAGGTAGCCGACCGCGTAGGCGAACAGGATCCGGCGCCCCGGCCAGACCCACATCGGGACGGCGCCGGAGCCTCCCGCCCGCGGTGACCACATCGGTTCGGTCACGCCCTCGGGCCGGCCGGTTCGAGCGGCAGCCGCAGCCGGGCGGTGGTGCCCCGGCCCAGCGCCGACTCGAGCTCGAAGTCGCCGCCGTGCCGTTCGGCGACCGCGCTGACCAGGGACAGGCCCAGGCCCACTCCCTGGACCTGGGCCCGCCGGACGGCGCGCCCGCGGGCGAACCGCTCGGTCAGGTACGGCAGTTCCTCGGGGTCGATGCCCTGGCCCTGATCGCTGACCTCGAGCACGACGTCGTCCCCGTCCCGCGCGCAGCGCAAGGTGATCACGCCCGAGCCGGAGAAGGTCACGGCGTTTCGGGCCAGATGCCCGACGGCGCGTTCCAGCTGCTGCCGCTCGCCGTGCAGCACGGTGCCCGGGCAGTCGTCGTGCACCTCAAGACCCAGGCCCAGCCGGGCGGCGTCGGCCGACACCGTGGCTGCCGCGGCCTCGAGCAGCGCGGACGGCGCCAGCGCCACGGGTGGGTCGTCCGCGGTCTGGTTGTCGATCCGGGCGATCATCAACAGGTCGTTCACCAGGGTGACCAAGCGATGGCTGTTGCGATCGATCACGTCGAGCATCGCGCGGGCCTCGTCGTCCAGTTCGGTGCGGTCGGCGAGCAACTCGACGTAGCCGAGGATGTTGCTCAGCGGGGTGCGCAGTTCGTGGTTGACCGTGGCGACCAGATCGCTCTTGAGCTGGTTCAGCTCGTTCACCGCGGCACTCATCGCCACGATCCGTGGTGCGGAGATGTCGAAGAGCACCTCGCCGGTGAGCGGCTCCTCGCCGTCCACGGCCGGCGGCACCGGGAACCGCAGGGCCAGGTACGCCGAGTCGTCGAGCAGTACCTCCCGCTCGGCCGGGGCCTGCCGGGGCACGGTCAGGCCGCGCCGCACCAGGTCGTCGTAGCACTCGTTGGTGAAGACCGATCGGCCGTCGTCGTCCAGTGCGCCGAAGGCAGCGGGCGAATGGCTGACCAATGCCTGCGGGAACGAGCGCGGTTGCTCCCGCACCCGTTCCTGTCCTCCACCGTCGTGCACCTCGCCGTCCACCGCGTCGTCCACCCTGCTGCCCTCCCTGGCTGCTGGTCGAGTCATCACGGTGGGGCCTGCCGGGCCGGAACCCGGCACAACCGGACGTCGCATCCATGACGTCCGTCCGGCGCCGGGCACCGGTCCCGTGACGGGACCGGTGCCGGCGCCGAACTGCCGAACCCCACCGTGCCGCGCCCGTCGATGACGACCGGCGCTGCCAACGCCACGCCAGTCGGCGGCGGACGGCGCGTCATGAGCCGTCGT
This sequence comes from Kineosporiaceae bacterium, assembly GCA_036758885.1. GTDB lineage: Bacteria > Actinomycetota > Actinomycetes > Actinomycetales > Kineosporiaceae > DAIOVT01. The sequence goes on along the minus strand of DAIOVT010000042.1, from coordinate 3,578 downwards.
CGCGAACATGATCATCAAGGGGTTCGCCGTCGTCACCTTCATCGCGGACCGGTCAGCGGCCCGCCGGCACCCGCTGGTCCGCGGCGGAGACCACGGCCGGTTCGGCGCGCTCGTCGGTGTACCCGGTGCGGGGCACCGAGGCCCAGCCGGTCTTGCGCCGGAACATCGCGTCGAACAGGCCCTGGGTACGCCAGGAGGCGAGCATCAGCCGCAGCACGGTGGTCTCCATGAAGGCCGCCACGAACAACGCCGGCACGTCCCGCCACCTGCTGTACCGCTCCTTGGTCCATTCGTCGGCGAGCACCGCCGACATCGAGACCAGCAGGCCGAAGCCGACCGCGAGCACGAAGATCGCGATCGCGTACGGGGCGTTCAGCACGCCGAAGTACCAGGCCAAAGCGACCACTGGCAGACCGAGCAGCTCGATGATCGGGCCGATCGCCTCGATCAGCAGGTGGTACGGCAGCACCACCATGCCGAACCGGCCGTAACGCGGGTTGGCCATCGCCCGGCGATGCCGCCAGAGCACCTGCACCAGCCCGTGCGCCCAGCGGATCCGTTGCCGCCGAAGGTCTTTGCGCTTCTGCGGAGCCTCGCTCCAGCAGACCGCCTGCGGCACCATCATCATCCGGTAGCGCCTCTGGCCACGCTGGCGGGCCATCATGTGCAGGCTGGCGACCAGGTCGGCGTCCTGCCCCAGGCTGTTCTGGGTGAGCCCACCGACCGCGAGCACGTCCTCGCGGCGGTAGGCGCCGAACGCCCCGGAGATGATCAGCAGCGAGTCCAGCGCCGTCCAGCCGACCCGGCCCAGCATGAAGCTGCGCAGGTACTCGACGATCTGCATGCGCACCAGCCACCCCTTGGGCAGCACCACCCGCTCGACGTTGCCGCGGTGGATGCGCATACCGTTCGAGGGCCGCACCACTCCCCCGGCGGCGAGGATCCGGCCCGGGTTCTCCACCAGCGGCCGGGCCACGTGCAGCAGGGCGTCGGGTTCGAGCACGCTGTCGGCGTCCAGGGTGCAGATCAGCGGCATCCGGGCCACGTTCAGACCGGCGTTGAGCGCGTCGGCGCAACGGCCGGCGTTCTCCTTGCGCACCACCAGCAGCGCACCGCCCTCGCGCGGTGCGTGGATCGAGAGCACCTGACCCTCGGTCTCGATCAGCATCGGCACGGCGCGCTGGGTCGGCACCAGGTCGAAGGCCTGCTCGAGGACGGCGAAGGTCTCGTCGGTCGAGCCGTCGTCGACGACGATCAGCTCGAGCTGCGGATACCGCTGCGCGAGAACCGATCGCACGCACTCGACGATGGTGCGCTCCTCGTTGTACGCCGCCACCAGCACCGACATGCCCGGCGTCGAGGGGTGGGCGAAGATGTCCTCGATCCGGCTCGGCGGGTCCCGCCGCAGGCTGCGCCGCAGACTGCCGGCGGCGCTGAACAGCAGCGTCCCCTGGATCAGCACCACCGCCACCGCGTAGACGATCACCACGTAGTTGAAGTAGATGACGAACTGAAGCGCCAGCTCTCTCATCGCACGGCCTCCTCGAGATCGGCGTCCGCCGGGTCCGCGGGTGTCGGCAGGATGCCCAGCACCTCACGTACCTCGGGCAGATGGGTGTGGTCGGCGAGAAGCTCCCGGCCGCGACCGCCGAGCGCCGAGAGTGCTTGCGCCGCAGCCATGTTGACGTGGTGATCGGTACCGAGCAGCCCGCCCAGCTCCAGCACGGCACGGTCGTCGCCGAGCCGGCCCAGCGCCTCGATCGCCGGCAGCCGAACGGTTGCCGGCTGCTCGGCGGCCAACTGGGTGCTGATCGCCTCGAACGCCTCGGGCATGCCGAGCCGGCCCAGGGCGCCCACCGCGGCGGCCCGGACCTGTGGCTCGGGATCCTGCACCGCCTCGGTCAGCGGGCCGAGGGCCCGGGGTTCGCCCAGCCAGCCCAGAACCTGCGCGGCCGCGGTGCGTGCGCCGGGACCGTGCACCCGCAGAGCGTCCTCGAGCGGCTCGACCGCGGCCGGACCCATCCGCAGCATCGCCAGGGTCAGGTAGATGTCCGGCACTTCGTAGTCGTCGCTGTCGACCGCCATCAGCAGGGCCGGCAGCGCCTGGGTCGAACCGATCCGGCCGAGACTGCGCACGGCGGTGCGGGCCACCTCGCCGTCCTGGTCGTCGATCCGGGCGACCACCTCGGGCACCGCGGTCTCGACGCCGAGACCGCCGAGCAGTTCGACGGCCTCCATCCGCCGCACCGGGCTGAGGTTGCGGGTGCGGGCGATCGTCGCAGCCACGGTGCCCCGCCGGTCGAGCAGCGAGACCAGTCCGGCGCGATCACCACCGCGCAGCTTGGCCGCCAGACCGGCGGCCATGGTCTCCAGATAGGGCTGGGCCCATTCCTCGATGTCACCGGTGTCGATGTCGTCGGGATCGGCGGCCAGCGCCTCCATCAGGCGTGGACGGGCCAGCTCCTGCGCGCGCGCTCGACGCCGATCGGCGTGCCGGCGGCGATACCTGATCGCCGCGGTCAGCAGCAGTGTCGAGGCGATCAGGATCGCCAGGATCGCGATCAGCGCGGCGATGAGGAGCAGACCCGGCCGGTCAGCGGGCAGCACGGGCCAACGACGCGTCGACGCGGGCCGCGACCTCGCGCGGGCTGAACGGCTTAAGGATGTAGTCGTCCGCCCCGGCGGCCAGACCACGCTGGACGTCGCTCTCCTGGGCCTTGGCGGTGAGCATCAGCACCGGGATCTTGGCGAGCTTCTTGTCCGCCCGCATCGCCAGGCAGACCTCGAGCCCGCCCATCCGGGGCATCATCCAGTCCAGCAGCACCAGGTCCGCGGAATCGGACTCCAGCGCGGCCAGCGCCGCCTCGCCGTCGTTCTCGGTGGTGACCTGGTGACCGCCGGCCTGAAGCTTGAACTCCAGCAGCGCGCAGATGTCCGGATCGTCGTCGACGACCAGAATGGACGCCATTCCGATCTCCCTCCTCGGGCCGCCCGACTACCGTGCGGGCGGCGTGTTACTCCGTTCTCGGTACCACCCGCGGGGGAATTGAGCCGAAGGGGCCACGAATGGTGACCGTCCGGCGTGATCGGCACCACCCGGACGCCGTAACGTCCCGGTCATGCCCAGCGAACCCCGAGCCCGCTTCGGTCAGTACCCGGCGCCACGGCACACCGTGGCGCACCTGTCCGACCCGCACCTGCTGCGCGACGGCCGGCTGCAGTACGGGGTGGTCGACACCCAGCAGCGGCTCCGGGCCGCGCTCGAACTGCTCACCCGGCTGGAACCCGCCCCCGCGGCGCTGGTGTTCACCGGTGATCTCGCCGATCTGGCCGAGCCGGAGGCCTACCGGGCGTTGCGTTCCATCGTCGATCCGGCCGCCGAATCCCTTGGCGCCGAGGTGATCTGGGTGATCGGCAACCATGACGAGCGCGCCGAGTACGCCCGCCACCTGTTCGGTGAGGACGGCGCCGTGGACGCTCCGCAGGACCGGGTGCACGAACTGGGCGGATTGCGGATCATCTCCCTGGACAGCACCGTCCCCGGCTATCACCACGGCGCCCTGACCGACGCCCAACTG
>DAIOVT010000041.1:0-15378 GCA_036758885.1 Kineosporiaceae bacterium | reverse complement strand
GGTCACCCCGCACAACGGCCCGGTGTGCAGCAGGCGGGTCCGCACCCGGAAGCGCTCGAGCAGCGGCGAGATCCGGTCAAGGGTGGGCATCGCCCCAGCCTGCCAGACGATCCGATATGAATCGGAGACGATCTGTATCAATCAGTCCGGCGGAGCCTGGAAGTCTCGGGGGCACCAGCAGCCATCGACGGCGGACCGAGAGCCCCGTCGAATCCACCGGAGGAGTTATCCCATGTCCCGTGTACCCCTGGTCGATCGCGAGTCGGCGACCGGTTCGGTGAAGGAACAGCTCGATCAGATCCATGCCGCGTTCGGAGCGGTGCCCGCGATGTTCGCCGCGGTCGCGAACTCACCGGCCGCACTGAGCAGCATGTGGGCGTCGTTCGGCGCCTTCGGCAACGGCACCCTCGGACCGGCCCTGGGCGAACAGATCGCCGTGGCCGTCGCCAACCGCAACGCCTGCGAGTACTGCCTGGCCGCGCACACCCTGCTCGGTCAGAAGGCCGGGGTCAGCAGCGCGGCACTGTCCGCGGCGCAGACCGGCCGGTCCGACGACCCGCGCACCGCGGCACTTCTCGACTTCGCGCTCAAGCTGGTCGAGCACCGCGGTCAGGTCGGCCCGGACGACGTCCAGGCGCTGCGCGACCAGGGCTGGGACGACGAGCAGATCGTCGAGACCATCGCCCAGGTGGCGCTCAACCTGTTCACCAACTACATCAACCTGGCCCTCGCCGTGCCGGTGGACTTCCCGGCCGTCAGCCTGCGGCCCGTCTGAGGTCGGTCCGGGAAACGAACGACGCACCCGGGGGCTGCGGATAATTTACACAATACAATATTGTGTAAATTATCCGCAGCCCCTCTCCTGACAGGAACCCCGATGACCGACATCGTCTCGCTGACCATCCTGGCCGAGCAGCAGCTCACCGCGGCCCGCGCCGCGTCGTCCGGCCGTGCCGCGCACACCGTTCACGGCGGCCGGGATTCGGCGTTGCGGCAGAGCGTGCTGGCCCTGGTCGCCGGACAGGCGCTGGGCGAGCACGAGAGCCCGGGCGAGGCGACCCTGCAGGTGCTCACCGGCCGGGTGAACCTCAGCGCCGGCACCGAGCACTGGCAGGCCGGCGCCGGCGACTACCTGCACATCCCGCCGGTGCGCCACGACCTGGCGGCGATCGAGGACTCCGTGGTCCTGCTCAGCGTGGTCACCCACGCCGACCGGCCTGCCGCCGGCCTGGGGTGACCAACCGGTCTGGAGTGATCACTCGGCCCGGAGGTGATCAACCGGCCGCCATCAACACCGCGAGATCAACACCGCGAGATCAACACCGCGAGATCAACACCGCGAGATCACACAGCAGATCACACAGCGACAAAGGCGCCGAGCACCACCAGCACCAGCGTGAGCAGCCCGAGCACGGCGCGCAGGCCACCGGCCGCGCGGGCGCCGCGACCGACGCGGGCCCGCAGCGCCGCGTCGTCCGGAGATCGCAGCAGGCCCCGGCGCAACCGCGTCATCCGGCGTGCCTGCGCCACCGCGACGGCGAAGCTGATCAGCAGCACCGCTGCGGAGGCGACCACGGCCAGGTACGTGCCGTCCTTGACCACTCCGCGGGCCAGCACCCCGCCGGCGGCGAGAGCGATCAGCAGCGCCGGGAAGCCGACCCAGAGGTAGGAACGCCCCAGGGATCGGAAGAACGCCACCCGGGTGGCGTCGTCCAGCGTCGCGGTCGCAGCGCGCGCGACCACGACGATCGCCACGTAGCCACCGACCCAGATGCTGGTCGCCAGAACGAACACGGCGAGCAGCGCCGCCTCACCGACCTGCGACATCGGGCCACGTCCTCTCGGTTCTCGCCTGTGCCGACGACGACCGAGTTTATACATGTCTCACTTGTGAGAATTAAGGAGGCCCGGGTGACCCGTCAGGAATCGGACATGTGGTTGATTACGTGCTCGTCCAGTGGCTGTCACGTGAGGTTGACATCGGGCGAGGGTCTCCCATTCTCTGGCGCGCGCCGATCCGGCCCGTCAAGGTGGGGGGATCGGTCGGTAGAGAGGTAGGGGAATCCCATGACGAAGTTCGTGTTCGATTTCCACGAGGGCAACCGGGAACAGCGTGACCTGCTCGGGGGCAAGGGCGCAAACCTCGCGGAAATGACCAACATCGGACTGCCGGTGCCGCCGGGATTCACCATCAGCACCGAGGCCTGCATCCATTGGCTGCGCACCGGGGAGGAGCCCGACGGGCTCGACGCCGAGGTCGCCGAGCACCTGGTGAGCATCGAGAAGGCGGTCGGCCGCCAGCTCGGCGACGCCGCCGACCCGCTGTTGCTCTCGGTCCGCTCGGGGGCCAAGTTCTCCATGCCCGGAATGATGGAGACGGTGCTGAACGTCGGGCTGAACGACGAGACGGTGGCGGGGCTGGCGGCAGCCTCGGGAGACGACCGGTTCGCCTGGGACTCCTACCGTCGGCTGCTGCAGATGTTCGGCAAGACCGTGCTCGGCATCGACGGCGAGCTGTTCGAACACCAGCTCGACTCCCTGAAGCAGGACCGCTCGCTGACCAGTGACACCGACCTCTCCGCCGATGACTGGCGCGAGATCGTCACCCGGTTCAAGGACGTCATCCTCACCCAGACCGGTGAGCCCTTCCCGCAGACCCCGACGGACCAGCTTCGTGCCGCCGTCCGGGCGGTGTTCCGATCCTGGAACACCGACCGCGCCCGGCTCTACCGCCGTCAGGAGCGCATCCCCGACGACCTGGGCACCGCGGTCAACGTGATGGCGATGGTGTTCGGCAACCTGGGCGACAACTCCGGCACCGGGGTGTGCTTCACCCGCGACCCGGCCACCGGGCGCAAGGGCTCCTACGGCGACTACCTGCCCAAGGCGCAGGGTGAGGACGTGGTCGCCGGCATCCGGAACACGCTCAGCCTCGACGAGATGGCCAAGCTCGACCAGGCGGCGCACGATCGACTGCTCTCGATCATGGAAACCCTGGAGGCGCATTACAAGGATCTGTGCGACATCGAGTTCACCGTCGAGCGCGGCAAGCTCTGGATGCTGCAGACCCGGGTCGGCAAGCGCACCGCGGCTGCGGCATTCCGGATCGCCGTCCAGCTTGTCGACGAGGGTGTCATCGACATGGACACCGCGGCCACCCGGGTCACCGGGGATCAGCTCGCCCGGTTGATGTTCCCGCAGTTCGACCCGAAGGCGAAACGGACGCCGCTGGCTCGCGGCATGGCGGCCAGCCCCGGCGCCGCCGTGGGCCGGGCGGCCTTCGACAGCGCGACGGCGGTGGAGTGGGCGGGCAAGGGCGAGGACGTGATCCTGGTTCGCCGGGAGACCAACCCCGACGACCTCGGCGGCATGGTGGCCGCCCGCGGCGTGCTCACCAGCCGTGGCGGCAAGACCTCGCACGCGGCCGTGGTGGCCCGCGGCATGGGCCGCACCTGTGTGGTCGGGGTCGAGGCGTTGCGTGTGGAACCCCAACTGCGAGAAGTGATCACGCCCGATGGAACGACCTTCCGCGAGGGCGACGTGATCTCCATCGACGGTTCCACCGGCGAGGTCTTCCTCGGCGCCGTCCCGGTCACCCCCTCCCCCGTCGCGCAGGTGCTGCGCGGCGAGGACGTCGCCATCACCGAGGGCGAGGAGGGCGAGCTGCTGGACGCCGTCCGGCGGATCATGGACCACTGCGACACCCGCCGCCGGATGGGCGTGCGGGCGAACTCCGACACCCCCGAGGACTCGGCGCGGGCCAGGGGTTTCGGGGCCGGCGGCATCGGCCTGTGCCGCACCGAGCACATGTTCCTCGGCCCGCGCCGGCAGATCGTCGAGCGGGTGATCCTGGCCCAGGACGACGCCGCTCGGCAGGCGGCACTGGCCGAGTTGCTGCCCCTGCAGCGGGAGGACTTCGCCGGAATCCTGGAGGCGATGGACGGGCTGCCGGTGGTGATCCGGCTGCTCGACCCACCACTGCACGAGTTCCTGCCCGACTACACCCATCTGTCGGTCAAGGTCGCGCTCGCCGAGGCCGAGGGCGCTCCGGACGGCGAGGCCGAGGAGTTGCTGCACCAGGTGCAGCGGCTGCACGAACAGAACCCGATGCTCGGCACCCGTGGTGTCCGGCTCGGCATCGTCGTGCCCGAGCTGTTCCAGCTCCAGGTACAGGCGATCGCCGAGGCCGCGACGCGGTTGAAGCAGGCCGGCAAGAACCCGCATCCGGAGATCATGGTCCCGCTGATCGCGACCGTCGAAGAGCTGGTGCTGGTCCGCGACGCCACCGAGAAGACGCTGGCCCAGGTGGCCGAGCAGACCGGCGTCCGGCTCGAGATGCCGATCGGCACCATGATCGAATTGCCCCGGGCCGCGATGACCGCGGCCCGGATCGCCGAGGAGGCCGATTTCTTCTCCTTCGGCACCAACGACCTCACCCAGACCACCTGGGGGTTCAGCCGCGACGACGTCGAGGCGGCGTTCTTCCCGCAGTACATGGACGCCGGGATCTTCCGGGTCTCGCCCTTCGAGTCCCTGGACGTCGCCGGTGTCGGCCGGGTGGTCTCGATCGCCGCCTGGGAGGGCAAGGAGGCCAACCCGGACCTGACCGTGGGCGTCTGCGGCGAGCACGGCGGCGACCCCGAGTCGATCCACTTCTTCAACTCGATCAAGATCGACTATGTCTCCTGTTCACCGTTCCGGGTGCCGGTGGCACGGCTGGAGACCGCTCGGGCCACGATCACGCAGGAGCAGGGCGCCGGGGTCGACAGTCGCTGAGCGCTTTCCCGGCCGTACGGTCGGGGCCGCCGAGGTCGTCGGGGCCGTCGAGGCCGCGGTGTCCGACCATCTGGGCACCGCGTGGCGGACGTCCTCACTCACCGATCTGGCCGATCGGGCGTCGCACCCGTGCGCGATCCTGCACGGACCGGCGATGTCGGTGTTCGCCAAGCTCGAACGCGGCCCGGACGCCGCCGCGCGGGTACACGCCGAACTCACCGGGTCGCGCCTGCTCGCCGAGGCCGGCGCTGTCATGGTGCCGAGACCCCTTGCCGAGCAAGGCGTTCCGGTCACCGGCGGCGTGCTGATGCTCACCGAGGCGGTTGCGGAGATCCCGGCCGCACAGCGCAGCGAGGCCGACTGGAGGGCCCTGGGCACCGCCCTCGGCGAACTGCACCTGCGGACGGCGAACCCGGCGGGCGATCGGGATCGCCTCGGCGGCAACAGGTTCGGCCTCGACCTGGACGGCTGGTTCGGACCGCTGCGACAGCACAATCGGCCCACCGCGACCTGGGCCGAGTTCTACGCCGAGCGTCGGCTGCGGCCGCTGCTGCGCGACGCGGTCGACTCCGGGTCGCTGCCGTCCGGCCTCGCCTCCGGCGTCGATCGGGTGATCGATCGACTCGGCAAGCTGGCCGGCCCCGAGCCGGAACCCGTTCTGCTGCACGGAGATGCGCAACAGAACAACCTGCTGGCCACCCCGGACGGCGCGGTGCTGGTCGACGCCTGTCCCTACTACGGGCACCCGGAGATCGACCTCGCCCTGATCGACTACTTCGAGCCGGTGCCGGGCGCCGTCCTGGAGGGGTATCGCGAGGTGCACCCGATCGCGGAGGGGTTCGCCGAGCGGCGCGAACTGTGGCGGTTGCACGGATATCTCGCGGTGGCCGTCGTCGACGGCGGCACCTCGTTCGGACGCCGCATGCTGCAACGGCTCGCCGACGCCACGCGGGCGCTTGCATGAGCGGGTCCGTGAGGCGTCGTTTGCTGGATGATTCCCCGGTGACCGATCCGCACCGCTCGCTCTGGCGCCTGCCCGCACTGCGCCGGCTGTTGCTGGTCTCGATCGTCGGCTTCTCGAGCTTCTTCTTCACCATGTCGGCGTTGCCGTTGTGGGCCACCCAGGGTGGCGCCGGACCCGCCCAGGCGGGGTTGGTGACCACGGTGATGCTGGTCGCCACGGTGGCCGCACAGGGCCTGGTGCCCGGCATCGTCGCGCGCATCGGCAGCGGGCCGGCGCTGGCGCTCGGGCTGGTGCTGCTCGGGGCACCGAGCCCGCTCTACGCGCTGAGCAACCAACTGGTGTTGCTGCTGCCGGTCTCCGCCGTCCGGGGTCTGGGGTTCGCCCTGCTCACCGTGATCGGCGCGCTGCTCACCAGCCAGGTCGCACCCCGTGAGCGGCACGGCGAGACGGTGGGCATCTACGGGCTGGCGGTCGCCCTGCCGAACCTGCTCGCGATGCCTGCCGGGGTCGCCCTGACCAGTGCCGGGCAGTTCCGCTGGGTGGCCGTCCTGTCCAGTGCCTCGGTACTACTGGCACCGGCCGCGCGAGGTCTGGGCCGGCTCGGCACCGACCCGGCCACGGCCGCAGCGCCGGACGGACCCGCCGCGGAGCGTCCGGGCGGTAGCGCCCGGCGCGCCCTGTTGCTGGCGGCCGCCGTGCCGTCGCTGGTGCTGCTGGTGGTCACCGCGGCCGGCGGTGCGGTGATGACCTTCCTGCCGATCGAGCGGCCCAGCGGCACTCTGGCGACGATCTGTCTGTTGGTGATGGGTGCCACCGCGGCCCTGTCGCGCTGGCGGGTGGGCATTCTGGCCGACCGTTTCGGCAGCCGGGTGCTGCTGCCCGGCGGCGTGCTCATCGCAGTGCTGGGCATGACCGGGGTGGCCTTCGCGCTGGCGCGGGGCTCGGCAGCCGAGGTGCTGCTCGTCGTCTCGTGCTCGGTGCTCGGGGTCGGCTACGGCGTCGTGCAGAACCTGACCCTGGTGATCGCCTTCGCCCGCGCCGGTGACGCCGGAGAGGCGTCGGCCAGCGCGGTCTGGAACGCAGCCTTCGACAGCGGCACCGCCCTGGGTGCGGTCGGCGTCGGCGCGATCGCCGAGGCCGGTCCGGGCATGCCGGGAGCCTTCGGGATCACCGCGCTGATCGTGGCACTGATGTTGCCCGTCGCCGTCCGGGTGGCCTTTCTCAGTACCGGCCGCGGCGGCACGGGCTCGTAGCGGCCGCTCAGGCTGACGCGCTCGCCCCGATCCGCCAGCCGGCGGCGGCGTCCTGCTGCCGCCAGAACTCGGCGAAGCGTCCGCCGGCGCTGAGCAGCGCATCGACGGCGCCGTCCTCGACGATCCGGCCGTTCTCGAGGAACAGCACCCGGTCGGCGGCGCGGATGCTGGCGAGCCGGTGGGCGACGATGACCCGGGTCCGCGGCGTCGGGTCGGCGGTCAGTGCCGCCACGATCGCGGTCTCGTTCTCGGTGTCGAGCGCGCTGGTGGCCTCGTCGACCAGCAGCACCGGCGCCGGCTTGATCAGTGCCCGGGCGATCGACACCCGTTGCCGTTCACCGCCGGACAGCGCGGTGCCGGCCTCACCGACCCGGGAGTCGTAGCCCCCGGGCAGCCTCGCGGCGAGTTCGTCGAGCTGAGCCAGCGAGGCGGCCCGGGCGAGCTGATCGTCGGCGGCGTCCGGGTTGCCGGCCCTGATGTTGTCGCGGATGGTGCCGTCGAACAGATAGGGGTGCTGGAAGACCACGCCGGTCAGGTCGCGGCGGTGCTCGGCCCCCCACTCGGCGACGTCGGCGCCGTCCACGAGGATGCGTCCGGCGGTGGGTTCGTGCAGCCCGGCGATCAGCGCCAGCAGGGTGCTCTTGCCCGAACCCGAGGGCCCGACGATCGCGGTCGTCGTCCCGGGCTCGAGGGTGAGGTCGAGACCGGCGAGCACGTCGGGGCCGTCCGGCGCGTAGCGGATGTCGACGCCACGCAGTTCGATGCGCGGCGCCGCGCCGGTGCCGGCCGGCGCCGACCTGCCGACGGCGGTGACCGCCGGGGCGTCCAGCACGGCCCGGATCCGGCGCAGCGTGCCGAGCGTGGTCTCGACGCCGGGACCGAGCTCGCCGAGGGTGGTGAACGGCTCGAGGTAGCGCGCGACCACGACGATCAGGGCGATCGTCTGCGGGACGGCCAGTTCTCCGTTCACCGCGAGCACGGTCGCGGTGCCGGCCAGCAGCACCAGGGCGAGCTGGCTCGCCAGACTGAAGATCAGCTGGCCGGGGATCTGCATCAGCAGCAGCCGCACGGTGGCGCCGTGCTGGGTGGCCAGGGCCGCCCCGGCATGGCTGCGGGCCGGTTCGACCCGGCGCGCGGCGCGAAGGGCCTGCTGGGTACGGGCGAACTCGACGATCCGCTCGGTCAGCGCGGCGTTGCTGTCGGCCGCGACCTGGTCGGCGCGACGGCCGATGCGTCCGGAGGCCCAGAAGGCGGCCAGCAGCACCGGCGCCCCGACCAGGGCCGCCAGCGCCAGCGGCCAGGAGATCGGGATCAGCGCGATGCCGATCGCGACGGGCAGCAATGCGGCGGCGATCAGCGGGGTGACCAGGTAGACGATCAGGCCGACCAGTTCCGGTCCGGTCGCGGCGATCGCCTGCCGCGCTGTCGCGGTGTTCTCGGCGCCGAACCAGGTCAGCCTGATCCGGGTGAGCCGCTCGGCGATGTCGTGCTGGGCGTTCTCCAGCAACGAGAACCCGAGATCGACACCGATCCGGGCGATCATCGTGTCGACCACCCAGCCGGCCACGGTGACCGCGGCGAGCAGACCGACCCATCGCCAGGCCCGGCCGGGATCGGCGCCGAGCAGCTCCGAGACGATCGGCACCAGCAGCACCGCCCCGGCCGCGCGCAGGGCGACGCTGACCAGGGTGAGCATCAGATGGGTGAGCACCGACGCCCGGCGGTCGCCCGGCAACAGGGTCAGCAGGGTGCGGATCATCGGACGCCTCCGGAGGGGACGGACGGCGTGGCGGAGCCGTCGCCTGCGGCTTCGGAACCGGCGGCAGCTGCAGCGCCGGAAGTTGCAGCGCCGGCAGTTGCAGAGCCGGCGGCGTCCCACAGCCTGCGGTAGCGGCCACCGGCCGCGAACAGTTCCTGATGGGTGCCGGTCTCGACGACCGCTCCGCCGTCCAGCACGACGATCCGGTCGACCCCGGTGATGGTGTGCAGACGGTGCGCGATGACCAGCACCGTGCGTCCGGTGGTGAGCCGGTTCAGCGCCTGTTGCACCAGGTACTCCGACTCGGGATCGGCGAAGGCGGTGGCCTCGTCGAGCACCAGCACCGGGGTGTCGGCCAGGATCGCGCGGGCGATGGTGAGGCGCTGCCGCTCGCCGCCGGAGAGGGCGGCGTCGGGTCCGAGCACGGTGGCATATCCGTCGGGCATCCGGGCGATGCGCTCGTGCAGTTGTGCGGCCCGCGCCGCCGCCTCGACCTGCTCGGCGGTGGCGTCCGGGACGGCGAGAGCGATGTTCTCGAGAACGGTGCCCTGCACGATCTGGGCATCCTGGAAGACGAACCCGACCCGGGTGTACAACTCGTCGGCGGTCAGTTCGCGCACGTCGCGGCCACCGATCCGGACCGCACCGGACCCGACGTCGTAGAAGCGCGCCAGCAGGGCCGCGAGGGTCGACTTGCCCGAGCCCGAGGGCCCCACCAGGGCGGTGACCGTGCCCGGCTCCAACTGCAGGGTCACTTCGCTCAGCACCGGCACACCCGGCCGGTAGGAGAAGCAGACCCGGTCGAACTCGACCCGGCCGCCAGGCACCGGCGCGGTGCCGCGGGTGGCCGGGCCGGTCGTCAGGGTCTGGAGTTCCTTCTCGTCGAGGGCGTTCTGCACCCGCCGGGCCGCGAGCAGTCCGCCGCGCATCCCGGACAGGCCGTAGCCGATGCCGAGCAGCCGGAAGCCGAAGCTCGTACCCAGCAGCAGGAACGGCAGCAGCGACACCGGATCCATCCGGCCGCTGGTGATCAGCAGGGTGCCGAACACCGCGATCAGCAGCAGGAACGTCGCTGGTCTGGTGGCCAGGTCCATCACGGTCTTCTGCGTGGTGAAGGGCCGCTGCCAGTCACTGAGGAACCGGATGTACTCCTCGAGCCGGGCCCGGAACCCGGAGGCGGCGGCGCCACCGAACACCCGGATCACCGGCTGGCCCTCCAGGTAGGCGCCGGCCTCGACGTTCATCCGCTCCGCCCAGCGCAACGCCTGCGCCGTCCTGGCCCCCGACTGCACCACCATGATCACCATCACGACCACGTAGACCAGTACCGGCAGGAACAGCAGCAGCGCCAGCCGCCAGTCGACGACGAACAGGTAGACCAGCACCGCGATCGGCGCGACGACCGCGGCCGCGGCGTCCGGCACCGCGTGGGTGACCAGGTAGTGCAGGGAGAGGGTGTCGTCCTGCACCAGTTGTTTGATCTGCCCCGAGCCGCGCGCAGTGAACCAGCCCAGCGGTAGCCGGGCCAGCTTGCCGAGCAACCGCTGCCGCAGGTCGCGCTCGAAGCGGGCGTCCACGGCGTGCAGCCACAGGGTCAGCGCCGAGGCCAGCAGCGCACCGGTGCCGACCAGCACCAGGGCCCACAGCCCGAGTGTCCACAGCCGCGAGGAGCCGGCCCCGGAGAGCAGCAGCCGGGAGAACTCGGCCAGCAGCACGAACGGGGCGAGCTGGATCAGCGTCACCAGCGTCTGCAACACGGCGGCCAGGATCAGCACCGGACGCAGCGGCGCCAGCAGCCGTCCGGCCCCCTGGGAGCGCCAGACACCGGGACCGGCCACTGCCGTCTCGGTCACCGCTGCCGGTGCCGCCACCTCGGCTGCCCGTTGCGAGCCGTTCGCCGCGGGCACACCGTTCGCGGTGGCCGTTCCGTTCGCACCGGCCGTTCCGTTCGCCGCAGCCGTTCCGTTCGCGGTGGCCGGAGCGTTCTCGTCGGGCAGATCGAGAACCAGCGGCTCGGGCACGGCCTTGGACCGCTTGGAGCCGAAGGGCCGGCCGTAGTACCAGTACGCCTGCGCGTGCACCTCGGACTTGGGGAAGCCGAACTCGTCGCGCAGCCGGGTGCGCAGATGTTTCAGCGAGCCCGACTCCGGCGCCACCCAGGCGTACCAGTTCGACCAGTCTCGCGCCTCGATCGCAGCGGCCAGCGAAGTCTCGCCGCGTCGCGGGACCCAGTGCACGTTCGCCCGCGGGTGGACGACGAGCGGGATCAGCCGGTCCGCCTCGTGATGCTGCTCGAGATAGAGCTCGACCTGGATGTCGGCGGGCAGCGTCGTCAGGATCCCGTTGATCGCCGTGAGCGAGGCCGAGTCGCCGATCAGCAGGTACCCGGCCGGCAGTTCGTCCGGGAGGTCGAACCTCGTCGAGCCGAGCGGGGTGACGTGCACCGTGGTGCCCGGCTCGGCCCGGCGCGCCCAGGCCGAGGCAGGCCCGGCCGGTTCGTGCAGCACGAAGTCGACCGTGAAGTCACCACTGGTCTCGTCGGCCTCGGCGAGCGTGTAACCGCGCTGGTGCTCGACGTCGCGGCCCTGTGCATCGGGGAACCAGAACCTGATGTAGGAGGTGGGTGCCACCACCACCTGCGGATCCTGCAGCAGCGTCGGCGAGTGCATCCGGACCCGCAGGAAGCCGGGGGCCAGCAGCTCGGTGCCGGTGACCGTCACCTCGTGATCGCGCGCACCGTAACCGCGCATGATCGCCCCGCTGAAACCGCGCTTGGCCATCAGACTCCCTCTCCTGCCTCGTTCAGCTCCGCGATGATCTGTGCCACCGGCCGGCCCGGCGGGCCCACCTCGACAAGCCCGCGGATCGCCGCGGTGAGGATCAGCCGCGCGTAGGTCTCGGAATCGACCTCCGGCAGCCGGGTGTGCGCCCGTGCCAGTCGCTCGTCGGCGAGGATGTCGTCCATGACGTCCTGCCGGACCGACTCGATCGCGTCGGCGCGCTCGGCCTGCAGGTCCTCGGCGGCCGCGTAACCGATCGACAGCGAGGCGACCGCGCTGCACACCACCACCGCGGCCTCCGGCGCGTAACCGCGGCGCTCCAGGGCGGCAACCGCATCGGCGAGCAGGCGCCGTCCGGCCTCGCCCCGGGGGAAGAGCACCTGCAGGTACGAGGCCAGACCCGGATTGGCGAGCACGTGCCGGCGCAGCTGCATGCCCAGGGACAGCAGGTGCTGCACCAGGTCGTGGGCGGGTTCGTCGGCCAGCCGTAGTTCGGCGAGCAGGCTCTCCCCCACCAGCCGCTCCAGGCCCCAGCGGTTGTCGACGTGCCGGTACAACGCGGTCGCCGAGACGCCCAGCTCCGCCGCCACCGCCTTCAGGCTCAACCGGCGCATGCCGAGTGTGCGGCCCGCCCGGACGATGTCGGACTCCTCGATCTGCCGAGGGCGCCCACCCACGCTCGTCACTGCCGCAACCACCGCATCCCAGTAAGTTGACCCCTATAACTAAGGGCAGGCTAACCAATTCTGTCCCGTGAGGGCAAGGACTGCCTCCGCCACCCGGCCGCCCCCCTCACCGAGGAACCAACCCCCTCGGACCGACGAATCGCTTCCGTCTTTTTCACCACCTATTTCGCAACTCATTGCGGAAAAAGGTTTCGATTCTGCAATAGCCCAGAAGAACTCACGTGCGCTGATACCCTTCTCGATGTGTCGCACGCCACCTCGGCGCCCACAAGGCGCAATCAATCTCGGGATTTAGTCCTGAATGTGGTTAAAATGCGCGGCAATTGCACCCGAAGTGAACTCTCGGAGGCGACCGGTCTCTCGCGTAGCGCCGTGGCCCCGACGGTCAAGAAACTGCCCGGCGCGAACATGATCGAGGAGATCTCCGGCCCGGCCGGCGAACGAGGCCGGCCAGCCTCGCTGATCCGGGCGTCGGCACCCTCGGGGCATGTGCTGGGACTGGCGTTCGGGCACACCCACCTGCGCGCGATGATCGCCGACACCTCGGGCGAGGTCGTCGCCGAGCGCGTGCAGTTGCTCGCCACCGACGGACCGGCCGAACAGGCGATCGAGGCGGCTCGGGCCGCGCTCGAAGAGATGCTCCGCAGCACCGGCCTGGCGATCACCGACCTGGCCCTGGCCGGCGTCGGGATGCCGGGCCCGGTCACCCCGCAGCGATCGCACAACAGCGCCGGCGCCGACGTCTCGACCTGGGAGGCGCTCGCCGACGACCGGATGCTGGGCAGGGTGCTCGGGCTGGGCGTGCGTATCGAGAACGACGCGACGACGGGCGCCATCGGCGAGCACCGGTTCGGCCATGCCCGGGGGCTGCACTCCTTCATCTACGTGAAGGCCTCCCACGGGGTGGGGGCGACGATCATGCATCAGGGCGAGGTGCTGGCCGGGTCGACGGGTATCGCCGGCGAGATCGGGCACTCCCCCGTCGAGGGCGGGGTGGTCAGGTGCCACTGCGGACGCCGCGGCTGCCTGGAGTCGGTGGTCTCGGAGACGGTTGTGCGCAATCAACTGGAGGCGACCCGGCTGCGCCACTCGATCCGGCCCACCACCCCCCTCTCCGAGATCAGCGACGACCCGGCCGCCGCGCGCATCCTGCGCGACGCGGGGCTCGATCTCGGCCGCAGCATCGCCGAGGGCTGCAACTGGCTCAACCCGCAGGCGGTGATTCTCGGCGGCTCGCTGGGGGCGACCGGCGAGGCGTTCGCGACAGGTGTACGCGAGGCGATCGACCGCCACACCCACCCCGACATCGCCAAGGTGCTCGAGGTACGCAGCGGAGCTCTCGGCGTCCGGGCCGAGGCCCTTGGCGCCGTGGCGGTCGCCACCGACGAACTCATCGCGGCGGCGCGATGAGGTGCCTCGCGACGAGACACAACCGAATGAGACGCAACGCCCCGGGGCCCGGGCACCGTTCCGCTCACCCGCCGGGCAACTGACGCCCGGCCACCGAACTCCCGTCGGTCTGGACACCCGATCGGGCTGAGCTCCACGGGGCGCAGGGATGACCCGGCGCCGGTCCACGTACGAATCGCTGAACAAGGAAGGAACGGATCATGGCTCATCGTGCCGTGCGCGGAGTTGCGCTACTGGCCGTCGCTGGCCTCGCCCTCGCGGGCTGCGCCACCGGTGGGGACTCCTCGACATCGAGCTCCTCAGCAACTGGCGACGCCTCCAGTTCGACCCAGGCCTACTCGCCGAAGGCGGGTGGCGCAGGCGGCGACGTCGGCATCTTCACCTGGTGGGCTGCGGGCAGCGAGAAGGTCGGCCTGGACGCGCTCGTCGGCGAGTACAAGAAGCAGTACCCGAACGACACCTTCGTCAACCTCGCCGTCGCCGGCGGGGCGGGCTCGAACGCGAAGGCCAAGCTCGAGGCCGACCTCACCAACAACAACCCGCCCGACTCCTTCCAGGGGCACGCCGGGGCCGAACTGACCGACTACATCGCTGCCGGCCAGATCGTTCCGATCAACGACGTCATGGCGGCCCTGGGCGGCGAGAAGGTCTTCCCGAAGAACCTGCTCGACCTGCTCTCGGTCAAGGGGAACTACTACTCGGTGCCCTCGAACATCCACCGGGCCAACGTCGTCTGGGCCAACCCGAAGCTGCTCAAGCAGGCGGGGATCACGGCCGTTCCGGCCGACATCAAGGCCTGGATCGCCGACCTGGAGAAGGTGAAGACGTCGGGTGTCGCCACGCCGCTGTCGATCGGTGGTACCTGGACCCAGGTGCAGCTGCTCGAGAACGTGCTGACCTCCGACCTCGGCGCCGACGGGTACCGCGGTCTGTTCGACGGGAAGACCTCCTGGTCGAGCGCCGAGGTCAAGACCTCGGTGGAGAACTTCAAGACGCTGCTCACCTACACCAACAAGGCCTCGGACGGCGACGACTGGCCCGCGGCTACCGACATGGTGATCGACGGCAAGGCCGCCTACAACGTCATGGGCGACTGGGCGGTGGCCGAGTTCGACGCGAAGAAGGCGACCGCGGAGACCGACTGGACCTGGTTCCCGACCCCGGGCCAGGACAAGGTGTTCAACTTCCTCGCCGACTCCTTCACCCTGCCCAAGGGCGCCAAGAACCCCGACGGCGCCAAGGACTGGATGATGACCGCCGGTTCGCCGGACGGGCAGCGCGCCTTCAACCTGGCGAAGGGCTCGATCCCGGCCCGCACCGACGTGGCGAGCAGCGACTTCCCCGCCTACCAGCAGGCCGCGATGAAGTCGTTCAAGGAGGACGACATCGTGCCCTCGATCGCGCACGGTGCTGCGGTCTCCAAGGCATGGGGCAACGACATCTCCACCGCCGTGTCGAAGTTCTACTCCTCGCGTGACACCAGCACCCTGGTGACCGACCTCGAGGCCGCCGCCAAGAAGTACACCCCCTGACAGGTGCCGCACCAGCGGCGGACGGGCATCGATCCACCCGTCCGCCGCATGCCCGGCGCTTGTGTCGACCGCGTCCTGGGACGGCCGAACCCCGGCCGTCCCAGGACTGCGGCCGACTCCTCATTCATGGAAGGAGTTACGCATGGGGTCGCGGTTCAAGAACGGACTCCCGGGCTTACTGCTCATCTCGCCGTCGCTGATTCTCGTGGGTGTTTTCG
>DAIOVT010000040.1:0-15615 GCA_036758885.1 Kineosporiaceae bacterium | reverse complement strand
TGGACTCCCAGCCGGAATGGCCGGCGAAGATCCGTACGCCGGTGACACCACCGGCCACGGTCTCCGGCGGGGTGTCCAGGTCGACCAACCCGAGCGAGCCCACCACCCGGCGCACCCCGGGCGGCTCGATCCCGTCGCCGGGCACGCCGACCACCCCGAGCGCCGAGTCCAGCCCGACCGGGCCTCCCTGGAAGAGCACCGCGGGATCGGTCAGGAAGGACTGCCAGCCGGGGAGCACCGCGGCGACCTCGACCTGCAACGGGCGGTTCAGCACCAGGCCGGTGGCGCCGTGATCACCGTGGTCGAGCATCAGCACCACGGTGCGGCGGAAGTTCGGATCGGTGAGCATCGGGGCGGCGACCAGCAGCCGGCCGACCAGGCCGGGTGAGGAGCTCATCGACGCCTCATCGGGCCCGGTAGACCAGGTGCGCAAAGGCCACTCCGATCAGATCGGCGATCACGTCGTGCCAGTCGCCGGTGCGGTTGGCCAGCAACAGGTGCTGGATCACCTCGCTGAGCACCGCATGCACCGACAACACGATCAGCAGCAACCGCAGACCGAGCCCGAACCGAAGACCCGTGTACATGACGGCGGCGAAGACCAGCAGGTGGATCAGCGCGTCCTGGCCCTCGATGTGCGGCTCGGAGGGCACCCGTGGCAGATAGAGCACCAGCAACTGGACGGCGATGGCGGCGCCGAAGACCCAGCCCCGGACCGTGCGGCTGCTGTGGCGCAGCCAGCCGTCCCGGAGCAGTGATCCGGAACTCGGGGGTGGAGCTCCGTCGGTGGTGCTCGTCCTCACCCTGGATTCTCCCATGTTGTGCCCGCCGACCCCCGGTGCGCCAACCCTACGCCGCCCAGATCCGCACTCGGTGACGAATGGCCGGGTCGGCTCCCGTGCGATCCACCACGACCGAGATCCGTTCTCCCGCAGGCGATCCCCTGACCGGACCGATGCCCGGGCAGGTCGTGCGGCGGCATCCGCCGCCCCGGGTCAGTCGCCCGAGCAGCTGTCGCCGGCGAACAGCGAGGTGACCGTGGCGTCGGAGGTCTCGCCGTCCAAGGTGCCGCCGAGACCGCCGGCCGCGGTGAACTCCGGGCCGCGCGATCCGGTGCGGACGCTGACCCCGCCGCCGGCGCTGATCTCACCCAGGTTGCTGCCGATGCCGATACCCCCGGTGGTGGTCAGCTGCGGGTCGCCGATCTCGTCGAGCCACCAGCCGACGAACGTGTCGCCGTCCAGCAGGACGTGCAGCGAGCCGGCGGCGAGCGTTGTCCGCGGACCGCCCTGGCAGGTGGTCCCTTCCTCGGTCTCCACGTCACCCACCGTGGCCAGGGCCTTGGTCACCTCGGCCCGGCCGGCCCCGAACGTCACCGCGGACCGGCCGCCACCGGCGGCCAGCCCGTTCGGTGCCAGCAGGGCCACATCGGTCAGCGCGACCGAGGGCGACGGGGTCCCGGCGTCGGCGTCGGTGGCGTCGACGTCCTTGTCCGAGGAGCAGCCGGCCAGGGCGACCAGGGCGAGAACGACCGCGACCGACCGCCCGGACGAGCGCCTCGCCGAGCTTGCGGACGGGCGGCGAACTGGACGACGGGAGGGCCGCGTGGTCGGTGAAGTCACCGCAGAACGGTACCGGCAGGCGGGCTGCGCCGACCCGAGCGGCCCGGGCATAGGCTGGCGGACATGCCGCACCACGACCTCGTCATCATCGGCACCGGCTCGGGCAATTCGCTGATCACCCCCGAGCTCGAGGGTCTCGACATCGCCCTGATCGAGGCGGGCAGATTCGGTGGCACCTGCCTGAACGTGGGCTGCATCCCCACCAAGATGCTCGTGCTGCCCGCCGACCGGGTCGTCGAGGCCCGGGACGCCGCCCGGCTCGGGGTCTCCTTCGGCGATCCGGTGGTCGACTGGCCGGCGATCCGGGACCGGATCTTCGCCGACCGCATCGACCCGATCGTGGCGGGCGGCGAGGCCTACCGCACCTCGCAGGACTTCGTCACGGTCTACCGCGAGCAGGCCAGGTTCATCGGCGAGCGCCGTCTGCTGCTCGGCCCGGACGAGATCGAGGTAAGCGGTGACCAGGTCGTCGTGGCCGCCGGCTCCCGGCCGGCCCCGCTGGACGCCGACGGGTTGCGCCCCGGGGATCTGCCGGCCTGGCCCGACCCCGCGCACGGTCTGCACACCTCCGACACCGTGATGCGGTTGGAGGCGCTGCCCCCACGCATGATCATTCTCGGCGGCGGGTACGTGGCCTGCGAGTTCGCGCACGTGTTCAGCGGGCTCGGCGTCCAGGTGTCGCAGGTGCAGCGTTCGGCGCAGCTGCTGCGCCGCGAGGAGGCGACGGTGGCCGAGCGCTACACCGAGCTGAGCCGCGAGCGCCTCGACCTGCACACCTCGAGCCGGGTGCAGGAGGCGAAGTACGCCGACGGTCTCTGGCAGCTGCGGATCACCGATGCCGGCGGCCACGAGCAGCGACTCGAGGCCGAGGTCGTCCTGGTCGCGGTCGGACGAACCCCGAACGGCGACCTGCTGGACGCCGCGGCCGGCGGCATGGACCTCGACGCCGACGGCCTGGTGGTGGTCGACGCCCAGCAACGCACCACGGCCCCGGGCACCTGGGCGCTGGGCGACGTCTGCAACCCGTGGGCGCTCAAGCACGTCGCCAACCACGAGGCGCGGGTGGTGGCGCACAACCTCGCGGCCGCCCTCGGACGCATCGAAGCACCGTTGCTGACCAGCGACCACCGCTTCGTGCCGCATGCGGTGTTCGGCCACCCGCAGGTCGCGTCGTTCGGTCCCACCGCGGCCGAACTCGACTCCGCCGCAACGCCTTACGTCTCCAAGACGCAGAACTTCGGGGACGTCGCCTACGGCTGGGCGCTGGAGGACCGCACCGGCTTCCTCACCGTGCACGCGAGCCCGGACGGTGAGATCCTCGCCGCGCACTGCATCGGCCCGATGGCCTCGACGGTGATCCAGCCGCTGATCCAGGCGGCCAGTTTCGGGCAGCGGGCGCACGACGTCGCCCGCGGCCAGTACTGGATCCACCCGGCCCTGGCCGAGGTGGTGGAGAACGCACTGCTCGGCCTGCCGCTGCGAACGGCCGGCTGAGCCGGTTCAGGACGGCGCGATCGGACAGCGCCGTCAGGACGGCGCGATCGCCGCGGCCCCTTGCGGCCGGCTGATGAAACAGTCGGCGTAGAACCATCCGTCGGACTCCATACCGGTGGGGTCGAGCCCGCGGGCCCGGACGTCGCGTACCGCGGCACGCTGCTCGTCGTCGCTGTCGAACCGCCTCTGCCGGAACCGGTTCGGCAACTTCTGGGTCACCAGCCCGTACTTGGAGAGCAGGTCGACGATCTCGCCGTAGTCGAAGACCCGCAGCACGAAGACCGCCAGCCACAGCTCCTCCGGCCGCGCGATGTTGCTCAGCAACTGGTCGAAGGTCTTCACCCCCACGTATCCGACGCCTCCGGTGGAGATGATCGCGTCGACGTCGCGGACCCCGGCGATCAGTTCGTCACTGGCCGGCTCGTTCTCCAGGTTCTCGGTCCAGGCGTCGTCCAGCAGTCGCGCGCGCAGCGCGTAGTCGACGGCCGGCACCGAGACGTCCAGACCGAGCATCCGCAGCCCGGGACGGCGCCCGGCGAAGCTGCACGCATCGCGGTCGGCGAGTTCCCCGGCACCGAGCCCGGCGACCTCCGGGTCGAGGTAGTGGTCGGCCAGCGCGCCGCCGTCCGGACCGGTGGCGAGCGCCGCGGTGATGATGCCGTAGGAGCAGCACAGATCGAGCGCGGTGATCGGCCGGGCCGGGCCGTCGCTCGCCGGGGCGCCGCTCGTCCGGGCAGTCGCCGGGGTGCCGCTCGTCCGGGCGCCGGCCTGGGCGAGCACCGCGCGGAGCACCGGCCTGGCCCGCTCGGGCAGCCGGTAGTCGAGCCGCCGCCCCATGCGGAACAGCGATCGCGGATCGGGCTCGGTGTAGACGGCCGAGAAGTCGGCCTTGTGCTGATGGGTGTGTGCGTCGCTGGTCAGTCCGCCGTCGGCCATGGCGATCCTCAGTCGAGCAGGTCGTCGGATCGGGTGCCGGCCGCGGCGCGGTGCACATCGGTCAGCCGCCCGAACAGTTGCCGGGTCCGCTCGGGCCGGCCCACCAGTCCGGGGGTGAGGCTGTAGGAGAAGATCGCGGTGTGCCGGGCCACCACGCCACGCACCGGGCTGACCCGGTGCAGCGAGAACCGGCCCCGGAAGAGTTGCAGGTCGCCGGGGCGCAGGGTGAGGGTTCGCACCAGGGTGCGGTCACCGGTGATCACGGCCCGGACGTCGGCCAGGTTCTCCGCGCCGTCCGAGCGGATGTTCGGGCAGTACTCGAACTCACCGCCAGCCTCGGGAAGCTGGGTGAGCATGCTGACCGCGAACTCGTTGGTGTCGAAGTGCCACGGGTGTTCCTTGCCCGGTTCGACGATGTTCAGGCACAGCCCCGCCAGCGGATCGGCGAGCGGATGGATCCGCTCGACCTCGAGACACTCGGCGAGGAAGCGCTGGAAGAGCTCACCGGCGTAGAGCCGGTGGATCACGAAACCGGCCGGGATGCGGTCATGAGCCACGAAGGCGTTGCCGCGCTGCATCGGCACCCGCGCCGGATGGTCCTCGGGCAGGTCGGGGTCCGGCGCGGTGTTGTAGACGTTCACGGTGACCACGTCGTCGTAGGCGTGCCCGGCGACGGAGGCCCCCTCGGCACCGATCCGGTCACGCAACTGTGGCCTGACGAAGTCGCGCAGCACCGTGCATCCTTGTTCGCGCAGTTCGGTGCGGGCCGCTTCGACCGCTGCGGTCCAGCCGCCCTCGCCGGGGCGGGTCAACGGATACCGCTCGGCGTTCACCACCTGCTCGATCAGTTCGGCCTCGTCGATGGCGGTGTTGCTCTGGCTGGTCATGACTTCCCCTCCGGGTTCGACGCTGAACACGGCCCCACGCTGGTCACGGCTCGAACTCGGCGGCGGGCGAGGACCTGGCGAACGGAACGTCAGCCACGACGGCCAACTGTCGTAAATGTCCGTTCTGCGATCGAGTCTTGCGCTCAGGGCCCGGTTTCGAGCCGAACCGGACGGTGACATGCGTCACTGCATCGATCACTGCAGGTGACACGTCACCAATCACTGAAGGTGACACGTCACCAAGGTTCATCCTGCCGACGTGTCAGCCTCCGGACGCGTCACCCAGGTCTGGTCCGGACGTCGATCGGTGAGGCAGTACGTCCGCCCGACCGGATCGCGAAGCACGGTCCAGAAGTCGTGTTCGGCGATCACCTCGGCGCCGGCCGCCAGGTGAGTGGCGCAGGTGCCGGCACGATCGACGCAGGCGAGGTCGACATGGCCGCGCACCGGGCCGCCGGACTCCCCGAGCCGCTGGAACAGCAACCGCACCGGCATCTGTGCAGGCCGGCTCAGATAGCCGAACTCGGCGACGTCGGAGTCGCGGTACGGCCAACCAGTGAGCGCCGACCAGAACTCCGGCTCCCGGCGGTGCCACGGCGCGGGCAGGTCGAGGCACACCTGATCGAGCAGATCGGCCTCGTCGGCACGCACCTGGTCACCGCCGGACTCCTCCCCCGGACGGCCGGCAGCGGTCAGGCAGAACACGAACCCGCCGGGCGAACGCAGGGTCACCACCGAGTCGCCGATGGCTCCGATCCGTTGCGCGCCAAGGTGTACGGCCTCGTTCGCGGACGCCGCGACGTCGTCCACGTCGAAGTCGAGATGCACGCCGCCCGGACCCGAACCGACCGCCTGCACCTTGATCCACGGATCGCCACGGCGGGGCCGCAGAGTGGCGAACTCACCCTCCGGTCCGCGGCGCCGGGAGATCGGGCTGCGGGTGATGCCGGACCAGAATCGCCAGGACTGCTCGGCCCGCTCGCGAGGGGTGTCCAGGAAGACCCACTGCCAGCTGATCCCGATCATCGCCATCCCCCGATCATCGCCGTCCCCCGATCATCGCTGCCGTGAGGAGAGCACACAGAACTCGTTGCCCTCGGGATCGGCGAGCACCTCCCAGGTGTCCTGATCGCTCTGCCCGACGTCGACCCGGGTGGCGCCCCGTTCGATCAGTTCGGCGATCTCGGCATGCCGGTCCTGGCTGCTGTGCGGGGCGAGGTCGATGTGCAACCGGTTCTTCACCGTCTTGCCCTCGGGCACCGGCACGAAGACCAGCCCGGTGCCGGTGCGCAACCAGGTCTGCAGGTCGGCGATCGGCTCGGGGTCGGCGCCCGGCGGCAGCACCACCGCCTCGTCCTCCGCCTCGTAGACGATGCTGCCGCCGATGGTCCGCGCCCACCAGCGCGCCTGGGCGTGCACGTCGTGACAGTCGATGACGAGCGTGTACCAGCGAAGAGACATACCGCCAACGTAGCCAGCACCCCT
Source organism: Kineosporiaceae bacterium (assembly GCA_036758885.1). Taxonomy (GTDB): domain Bacteria; phylum Actinomycetota; class Actinomycetes; order Actinomycetales; family Kineosporiaceae; genus DAIOVT01. Next base: position 9,191 of record DAIOVT010000040.1, on the reverse strand, counting down.
GACAGAACACCTCGGACGGGGGCGAACTCCGACCCGGACCGGGCCGAACGATCGGCCCGCCCAATCCGTCGACACCCGGAAGGCGCGCTGTCACAGTGGCGTCGTGGATACCGAGGTCTTCGCCGGACGTCTCTGGTGCCCGGCTCAGGGAGAACTGCCGGCGATCGCGGTGACCGCCGGACGCATCGTCGCCGTCGGCCGGCAGGCCCTGGACCTGGCCCCCGGCGCACGGGTGCACCGCATCGATCGCGGTGTTCTGCTGCCCGCCTTCGGCGACGGTCACGCGCACCCGATGTTCGGCGGTCTGGAGGCCGACGGGCCGCAGATCCGCGCCGGGCGCAGTGTCGAGGAGATCGTTGCCGAGGTGGCCCGGTGGGCCGCGGAAAACCCTGCGGCGCAATGGATCCGGGGCGCTTCGTACGACTCTTCCCTCGCCCCCGAGGGACTCTTCGACGCCAGGTGGCTGGACGCCGCGGTGCCGGACCGTCCGGTGCTGCTGCGCGCCTGGGACTACCACACGGTCTGGGTGAACAGCCGGGCCCTGGAACTCGCCGGGATCACCGCCGACACCCCCGATCCGGTGCTCGGCGAGATACCGCACCGCGACGACGGCAGCGTGCTGGGCACCTTGCGCGAGTGGGGCGCGGTCGACCTGGTGATGGACGTCGCCGGCCCGCACGACCTGGCCACCCGGGTGGCCGCGATCGAACGCGCCGCGCGGCAGTACGCGGCGCTCGGGGTGACCTGGGTGCAGGACGCCTGGGTCGGTCCCGACGAGGTCGAGGCCTATCTGGCCGCCGCCCGCGCCGGGAAGTTGCCGATCGCCTTCAACCTGGCCCTGTTCGCCGACCCTCGGGCCTGGCCGCAGGGGCTCAAGCAGCTCCTCGACCTGCGCCGGCAGGTGCGCGAACTGGACCATCCGCAGCTGACCGCGAACACCGTGAAGTTCTTCGCCGACGGCGTGGTCGAGAACGAGACCGCCGCGGTGCTGGCGCCCTACTGCGTCGCGCACCCGCACGACGGCATGCTGGTCTGGGACCCGGACCTGCTCGCCGAGGCGGTCACCGCGGTCGACGCCGCAGGGTTCCAGCCGCACATCCACACCATCGGCGACCGCGCCGTCCGGGTGGCCCTGGACGCCGTCGAGCGGGCTGCCGCGGTCAACGGACCGCGCGACCGGCGCGCCGTCCTGGCTCATGTGCAGTTGATCGACGAGGCCGATCGCGGCCGGCTGCGCGAGCTCGGTGTGGTGGTCAACGCCGAACCGCTCTGGGCCCAGCTCGACGCCCTGATGGAGGTGCTCACCCTCGACCGGCTCGGCCCCGAGCGCTCGGACACCCAGTACCCGTGGGCAGCGCTGCGCGAGGCCGGCGCCACGATGAGTTTCGGCTCGGACTGGCCGGTCTCCTCGGCCGACCCGCTGGAGGGCATGTCGGTGGCCTGTTCCCGGCAGACCGCACAGCGGCTGCCCGCGCAGGGATGGACGCCGGAACAACGGCTCTCGGTGCCCGCCGCGCTCACCTGCTACACCGCCGGAAGCGCCTACCAGGCCTTCCGTGAGGCGGGCACCCTCGAGGTCGGCCAGGAGGCGGACCTCGTGCACCTCGGCACCGACCCGTTCACCCTGACCGAGGCTGGCAAGGGGCCGAGGGATCTCGACAGCATCGCCGTGCTCGCCACCTGGCGGGCCGGACGGCGCGTGCACAGCCAGGAGGCCTGATGTCGCACCCCGAACCCGCTGTTCCCGGCCCGGCCGCCGCGGAGGCCGGCAACGTCCATCTCCGGCGCGCCCTGGGTCTCTCCGGACTGACCCTGTTCGGTCTGGTGTACCTGGTTCCGCTGACCGTGTTCACCACCTACGGGCTGATCACCGAGATGACCGGCGGCCGGGTGGCGCTCGCCTACGTCGCCACCCTGGCCGCGATGATCTTCACGGCCATCTCCTACGGCCGCATGGTGCTCGCGTTCCCGGTGGCCGGATCGTCGTACACCTACACGCAGAAGAGCTTCGGCGGTCACGCCGGCTTCCTGGCCGGCTGGTCGCTGATGCTCGACTACCTCTTCCTGCCGATGATCAACTATCTGGTGATCGGCATCTATCTGAACGCGCAGTTCCCCGCCGTGCCGATCTGGGTCTGGGCGCTGCTGTCGATCGTGCTGGCCACGGTGCTGAACATCATCGGGATCACCAGCATCGCCAGGGCGAACACCGCGATCATCGCCATCCAGACCGTGTTCATCGTGGTGTTCGTGGCGCTCGCGCTGAGAACCGCCACCGGCGGCACGGTCTCGTTCACGGCACCGTTCACCGGCGACGACACGGTGACCGGTCTGGGTGCGGTCTTCGCCGGGTCGGCGATCCTGTGTCTGAGCTTCCTCGGTTTCGACGCGGTCTCGACGATGGCCGAGGAGGCCGACAATCCCCGGCGGGACATCCCGCGGGCGATCCTGTTCGTCACGGTGGGCGGCGGGCTGATCTTCATCCTGCTCTCCTGGCTCTCCCAGATCGCCTACTCCCCCACCACTTTCGCCGACGCCGACTCCGCTGCTCTGGACGTGATGAAAGCGGTCGGCGGCTCGGCGATGTCGTCGTTCTTCGTCGCCGCCTACGTCGCCGGTGCGTTCGGTTCGGCGATCACGTCACAGGCCTCGGTCACCCGGATCATGTACACGATGGGCCGGGACGGCGTGCTGCCGCGCGCCTTCGGCCGGCTCACCGAGCGCTGGCAGACCCCGGCGTTCGCGGTCGTGTTCGTCTCGGTGCTCTCGCTCGGGGTGATCTTCGTCAGCCTGGAGCGGCTCGCCTCGCTGGTCAGCTTCGGTGCCCTGATCGCGTTCTCGGCGGTGAACCTGTCGGTGATCAAGCACTACTGGTTCGACGTCCGCGACCGGGCCGGGCGAAGCGTCCTGGTGAACCTGCTGCTGCCGCTGATCGGTTTCGCGCTGACCGTCTGGTTGTGGACGTCGCTGTCGGGCTTCACGATCACGTTCGGCCTGGTCTGGCTGGCGCTCGGAACGGTCTATCTCGGCGTGCTCACCAAAGGTTTCCGGCAGCGTCCGCCCGAGCTCGAGTTCGAGGGCTGACCGGCACCACCCAACCCGCCCTAATCATGCAGACGTGATCATGCAGAACGGCACGGAGAGCATGCGGTTCTGCATGATCACGGTGGGGACAGGGGGTGGCCGGAGCGGGTGAGAGGCGGGACCAGGCGTGCGGTTCTGCATGATCACGGGAACTGTGTGCGGCTTCCGGACGTATCCTGGGGTGGAGATGGAGGTCTGCTCATGAATCGCTCGCACGGCCGGTTCACCGGCTGGGGCTCCCCGAAGGCCAGGGTCGTCGTCCCAGCCCTTCTTCTTGCCACCTCCGTGATCTATCTCGTTCTCGCGGTCGGACACAGCGGTAACTACGCGGCAGCGCTGGCGGTCACCGCCCTGCTGCTCTGTGTGGCCGCACTCGGTTTCGCGATGTGGGTCTCCGGCCAGTCCGAACCGGCCCGCGTGGTCATCGACCGTCGCCAGGAGCCGCCGTACCTGAACGCCGATCACCCCGACCGGCCCCGCAACTCCCGCCCGCGCGCACCAGGCTGCTGACCCCTCGGCCAGTACGGGCAGGGCTCTCCGCCCGCCCGCGATCCTGCACCTGCGCCCGGGTCACCCCTTGTCGGTGACCTCTTGTCGCCGACCTCCCCGACGAACTCCTCGTCCGAGGCCCTGACGCACTGGTTCGAAGCGTCGAGGCGGACTCCCGGCGGCGACCGGTCTGCTCTTCGCTCTTCTCCGCCAAGGGGTTCCCCATGCTCACGACCCTTCTCGCTCCGTTCATCCACGGCGTCTCGGCCGTTCTGGCCACCGCCCACGACACCCTGGTCTCGCTCGGCGCGGCCCCCGGATCCGCACTGACCTGGACGTTGTCGATCATGCTGTTGGTGGTCGTCGTCCGCGGGGCGCTGCTGCCCCTGGTCGTCCGGCAGGTGCAGGCCGGTCACGCCGGCGCCCGGGCGCACCCGCAACTGGCCGCGATCCGTAAGCGCTACTCCGGACGCACCGACCGGGACAGCCTGCTCGCCCAGTCGGCCGAGATGCGCGCCGTCCGTAAGGATCACGGGCTGGGCGTGGCGTCCTGGTTGCCGCTGCTGGTGCAGATGCCGGTGCTGTCGGCGCTGTACCTGGTGCTGCGCGACGTCTCCGCGGGGCTGCCGGTCGCCTCGATGAGCCTGAGCATGGCCGATTCGCTGGCGCACGCCTCGATCGGGGGCCTGAGCCTGAACACCACGCTGGCGGCCGCGCTCGGAGGTGCCGGTGGCCTGCTGCCGCTGGTCGCGGTGGTGCTCGCGCTGGCGGTGATCACGTATCTGACCCAGCGGTTCGTCAGCCTGCCGAACCTGCCCGAACACGCCCTCGACGGCCCGCTCGGCCAGGTGCAGAACCTGATGCCGCCGATCGCCACGGCAGGCATCGTGTTCGGCGCCTTCTTCGTGCCGGCCGGCATCGTTCTCTACTGGGCGGCGAGCGCGCTCTGGACCCTCGCCCAGCAGGCGACGATCGTGCGGTTCTGGCCCACCCCGACCTCGCGGGCCGCGGCTAGATTTGCCGGGTGAACTCCGACCTCTCGCCGTCCCTCGACGGCATGGTGATCATGGTCAGCGGCGGCACCCAGGGAGTCGGGGCCGCCATCGCCCGGGCCGCCGCGCGGGCCGGGGCCGGCATCATGATCACCGGACGGCGCCCCGAACTCGGCGCCGCCGCGGTCGCGCAGTTGCGTGACCTGGGCGCCGAGGCCGCGTTCGTCACCGCCGACGTCGCCGATGTCGACCAGGCCCGGGGCAGCGTGCGGACCACGATCGAACGCTTCGGCCGGATCGACGGCCTGGTCAACGCGGCCGGGCTGACCACCCGGGGCACCCTGCTCGACACCACCCCGGAACTGTTCGACCAGCATGTCGCAGTGAACCTGCGCGGACCGTTCTTCATGATGCAGGCGGCGGTCGCAGACATGGTGCGGCGCAACGCATCCGGGTCGATCGTGAACGTGCTGACGATGTCGGCGCACGGCGGTCAGCCGTACCTCACCCCGTACGTGGCGACCAAGGCCGCGCTGACCGCGCTGACCCGCAACGCCGCCCACGCGTACCGCTGGGACCGGGTCCGGATCAACGGCGTGAACATCGGCTGGACCCTGACCGAGGGCGAGGACCAGATCCAGCGCCGGTTCCACGACGCGAGCGACGGCTGGGCAGAGCGGGCCGGCGCCACCCTGCCGATGGGGCGGCTGGCACTGCCCGAGGACGCCGAGGCGCTCGTCGTCCTGCTGTTGTCACCGGCCAGCGGCGTGGTCACCGGCTCGATCATCGACTGGGACCAGAACGTGGTCGGCGCCTACGACTGATCGGCCGGGTCCCAGAGCCGGTGGTAGGCGTTGATCGCGGGCTGCCCGCCGAGGTGGGCGTAGAGCACGGTAGAGTCCCTGCCGATCTCGCCGCCGCGCACCAGGTCGATCAGGCCGGCCAGCGACTTGCCCTCGTAGACCGGGTCGGTGATCATCGCCTCGAGTTCGGCGCCGAGCGCCATCGCGGCCATCGTCGAGTCGACCGGAATGCCGTAGAGGTCGCCGGCCCAGCCCTCCAGCACCTGGATCTCGTCCTCGCGCAGGGCGCGGCGGAGCTCGATCAGTTCCGCGGTGTGCCGGGCGATCCGGCCGACCTGGTCTCGGGTCTTCGCCAGGGTGGCCGAGGCGTCGATGCCGAGCACCCGGCGGCGCACCCCGGTGAGCTGCTCGAGCGCGGCGAACCCGGCGATCATGCCGGCGTGCGTCGACCCGGTCACCGTGCACACCACCACGGTGTCGAAACGGACGCCGAGCGCCTTCTCCTGCTCGGCCACCTCGAAGGCCCAGTTCGCGAAGCCGAGCCCACCGAGAGGGTGCTCGGAGGCACCCGCCGGGATCGGGTACGGCTTGCCGCCGGCCTCCTCGACCTCGCGCAGCGCCGTCCGCCAGGAGTCGCGGATGCCGATGTCGAAGCCGCTCGGGTCGAGGCGGGAGTCGGCGCCCATCATCCGGGAGAGCAGGATGTTGCCGACCTGGGTGGCCGCCGGGTCGTCCCAGGGGACCCACTTCTCCTGCACCAGACGGCAGCCCAGGCCCAGGTGCGCGGCGACGGCGGCGACCTGGCGGGTGTGGTTGGACTGATAGCCGCCGATCGAGACCAGGGTGTCGGCGCCGGAGCTGATCACGTCGGGGACGATGTACTCGAGCTTGCGCACCTTGTTGCCGCCGAAGGCCAGCGGGCTGTTCACATCCTCGCGCTTGGCCCAGATCCGGGCACCGCCGAGATGCTCGGTGAGGCGCTTGAGGTGGTGCACCGGGCTCGGACCGAAGGTCAGCGGGTGCCGCGGGAAGTCGCTCAGTTTCATGGACACATCCTGGCCGCAGTCCGACCGGATCGGCGCGTCACGATCGAGCACAAACCCTTTCAGGCTGTTTGGGTCATATGCCGCTTTGATGCCGAAGTGCCGACCGGAACCGGCCGAACCGGGGCGGGCCACGCCGTCCGGGCCCCCTCGAACGAGTGCCTGTGAACGCTCCCAGAGGCCGCTGTGACCTACGCAACTCCACAGAAAATGCAGCGAAACGACCGCTTCACCTCGGTTCTTGCGGCGATGCAGGGTGACGCATCGGGAACCGCCGGGCCGGGTCCGGCCGGGGCGTGTGAACGCAGTGTTGCCAGATCGTTAGCAGCGACTTGCAGGCTTCGCATTGCGGCCGGACTGCAAGCGCTTTAGTGTCCCAGCGTTCCTCAACTGGTCGAGGCCCGTTCCTCGACGCCACTCGAAACGGAGGCGGGCACTCGATGGCCCAGAAATCCATGCGGCGCTCATTCGCGTTCGTCGCAGCCATCGCGGCCGTGTCGCTCACGGCGGCAGCATGCGGCGGCGGTAGCAGCAGCGACGATGCCAGCGGCAGCGGCGATGCAGCGGCCCAGGACACCAAGGACTACAGCAAGTGGTGTGACCTCAAGTCCGAACTCACCGGCAAGACGGTCACCATCTACACCTCGATCGTCACCCCCGAGGACACCGCTCAGAAGGACTCGTACAAGGCCTTCGAGGAGTGCACCGGCGTCACCGTCAAGTACGAGGGTGACAAGGACTTCGAGAAGAACCTGCCGCAGCGGGCGCAGACCGGCAACCTGCCGGACGTCGCCTACGTGCCGCAGCCGGGTCTGCTCGCGACCATGGTCGACACCGGGATGGCGATCCCGGCCAGCAAGACGGTCTCCGACGAGGTGGACCAGTACTTCGGCGCCGACTGGAAGAAGTACGGCAGCGTCGACGGCACCCTGTACGCGGCCCCGCTCGGCGCCAACGTGAAGTCGTACGTGTGGTACTCGCCGAAGCAGTTCAAGGCCAAGGGCTACACCGTCCCCACCACCTGGGACGAGCTGATGACCCTGACCGACAAGATCGCCAAGGAGAACACGGCGGCCAAGCCGTGGTGCGCCGGCTTCGGTTCCGGCACGGCCACCGGCTGGCCGGGCACCGACTGGCTCGAGGAGCTGATGCTCCGGGTCAACGGTCCCGAGGTCTACGACCAGTGGATCAACCACGAGATCAAGTTCAACGACCCGAAGGTGCTCGCGGCGCTGGAGAAGGTCTCGGCCATCCTGAAGAACCCGGCCTACGTCAACGGCGGGTTCGGTGACGTGAAGTCGATCGCCACCACCACCTTCCAGGACGGCGGCCAGCCGATCCTCACCGGCAAGTGCTTCATGCACCAGCAGGCCTCGTTCTACGCGGCCAACTGGCCGACCGGCACCAAGGTCGACCCGGACGGCGACATCTGGGCCTTCTACGAGCCGGCCATGGACGCCACCAGCAAGCCCGTCGAGGGCGGTGGCGAGTTCGTGATGACCTTCCGCGACGCTCCCGAGGTCAAGGCGTTCGCCGCCTACCTGGCCTCCCCGGAGTGGGCCAACAACAAGGCCAAGGCCACCCCCGGTGGCGGCTGGGTCAGCGCCAACAAGGGCCTGGAGGTCAGCAACCTCGCCTCCAAGCTCGACCAGCAGTCCGCCGAGATCCTCCAGGACCCGAAGGCGGTCTTCCGCTTCGACGGCTCGGACATGATGCCGAGCGCCGTCGGTGCCGGGTCGTTCTGGAAGGAGATGACCAACTGGATCAACGGTCAGGACGACAAGAAGACGCTGGACAACATCGAGGCCTCCTGGCCGACCAGCTGACGCTGCTCTGCTGATTCGTCCCACGTCGTTGGGGTGCCGTCCGTGATCGGGCGGCACCCCGGCGGCGTCCACTCCCCGGGAGGTCCAGTGCTTGCAGTACCCATCCTCGCCGCAGACCGCGGGCCGCTGGCCTTCCTCGCCGACCTGGTGAGCGGCACCTCGGTCATCGGCAAGTTCGGCGCCCTGTTGGTGGCGATCCTGATCTTCGGCGCGGTGTTCTTCGCCATCCTGCTGATCGCCTCACTGTTCAAGGGCAAGTCCGGTGAACGCGTCCAGGCGATCGCCTTCGCCGGCCCCACGCTGCTGTTCATCGCGATCGGCCTGATCTACCCGGCGATCCTGACCGTTCGCCGGGCCTTCTACAGCGGCAAGTTCTTCGACACCTCGCTCGGCAGCGCCCGGGTGCAGGGCAAGTTCGTCGGCCTGGAGAACTTCGAGAAGCTGTTCACCACCTCGGGCCTGGGCAAGGTCTTCGTCAACACCGCGCTGTGGGTGCTCCTGGTGCCGCTGCTGGCCACCGGGCTCGGCCTGCTCTACGCGGTGCTGGTCGACCGGGTGCGCGGCGAGGCGGCGGCCAAGGCGCTGATCTTCCTGCCGATGGCCATCTCGATGGTCGGCGCGACGCTGATCTGGAAGTTCGTCTACTACTTCAACGGCGAGCCGGGCTCCCCCCAGATCGGTCTGATCAACGCGACCCTCGGCATCTTCGGCATCGACCCGATCAACTTCCTCGGGGCACCCGACGGCGCGATACCGACGAACACCCTGGCCCTGATCGTGATCATGATCTGGATCCAGGCCGGCTTCGCGATGACGGTGCTCTCCGCGGCGATCAAGGCCATCCCTGACGACATCATCGAGGCGGCCAAGCTCGACGGCGTCGGCGGCATGCAACTCTTCCGCTTCATCACCCTGCCCAGCATCCGCACCTCGGTGATCGTGGTGGTCACCACG
>DAIOVT010000039.1:0-16170 GCA_036758885.1 Kineosporiaceae bacterium | reverse complement strand
CCCAGCTGACCTGGGTGCTGCAGTGCATCACCGGGTTCGGCGAGGCGAACCGGATGACCCAGTTCAAGGACAAGTCCCAGCGTGAGGGCGCCGAGGCGGCCAGCGTCGGGCTGTTCACCTACCCGATCCTGCAGGCCGCCGACATCCTGCTCTACGACGCCGACGAGGTGCCGGTGGGGGAGGACCAGCGCCAGCACCTGGAGCTGACCCGTGACCTCGCGCAACGGTTCAACTCGCGGTACGGCAACACCTTCGTCGTGCCCAGGCCGCACATCGTCAAGGACACCGCGCGGATCCTCGACCTGCAGGCCCCCGAGAAGCAGATGAGCAAGAGCCGCGGCGGCAGCGGTGCACTGTTCCTGCTGGACGACGTCAAGGCGTCGGTGAAGAAGATCCGCTCCGCGGTCACCGACGCCGGCCGCGAGGTGGTCTTCGACCCCGAGAACAAGCCCGGCGTCTCGAACCTGCTCACCATCGCCTGGGCGCTGGGCGGCACCCCGATCGCCGAGCTCGAGCAGCGCTTCGCCGGTTCCGGCTACGGCGACCTGAAGAAGGAGGTGGCCGAGGTCTACGCCGACTTCGCCACCGGCTTCGCGCAGCGCACCCAGGCCTGGCTGGACGACGAGGCGGCGCTGCGCCAGTTGCTGGCCGACGGCGCCCGGCGGGCCCAGGAGCAGGCGAGCGTGCGGCTGGCCGACGTCCATCAGCGGGTCGGTTTCGCGTGAGCACCGGCCGTCCGGGCGAGCTCCTGGTCGGTGTGGTGATCGACGTCCCCGATCCGCTGGGTGCCCAGCTCACCCGGTTCCGGCTGGAGGCCGGTGACCTTCGCCCGGGGGAGATCCCGGTGCACATCACGCTGTTGCCGCCGACCAGGGTGCCGGTCGCGGCGCTGGAGGAGATCCGGACGCATCTGGCCGAGGTCGCGGCCGGCTGCCGGCCCTTCCAGGTCGACCTGGACGGCGCCGACACCTTCCGGCCGGTCTCACCGGTGGTGTTCCTGCGGGTCACCACCGGGGCCGCGGAGTGCACCCGGCTGCAGGAACGGATCCGCCGCGGCCCGTTGAGCACCGAGCTGAACTTTCCCTATCACCCGCACGTCACGGTCGCCCACCGGCTGCCCGAGAGCGACCTCGATCGCGCCCAGCAGAAGACCACCCACGTTCGGGACTCGTTCAGCGCCAATGCTTTTCAGCTCTACGAACGAGCGGACGACGCCTGGTTGCCGAGTGTGCGGTTCACCCTCGGACAGGTATGAGTCTCGCGTCCACCGTGCAACGCATCACCACCAGCCGTCCGGTGGAGGTGTACCAGTACTACGGGTCGATGAACGGCTCGCTGCTGGCCTCGGGGATCGCCTACAACGTGGTGTTCTCGATCTTCCCGCTGCTGGTGATCGCCTTCACCGCGCTGGCGGCCTTCCTCGGCGGCCGGCCCGACCTGCAGCAGGAACTGGTCACCAACATCAACGAGGCGGTCGGCCAGAAGCTGGTCGGTATGACCGCCGCCGACGGCGCCCTGGTCTCGATCTCGTCGCTGGTGCGCACCAACGTCGTCAGCGTCACCGGGGTGATCGGTGTGCTCGCGCTGCTCTGGACCGGTCTGGGGCTGGTCGCCGCGATGCGTCAGGGCATGCAGGCGGTGCTGGGTCTGTCGGCGAAGGGCAACTTCCTCGCGGTGAAGCTGCTCGACCTGGTCTCGCTGATCGCCTTCGGCATCGGTGTCGTGGTGCTGCTCGGCGCCAGCGTCGGTGCCACCTCGGCGACCGACGCGGTGCTCGACCTCATCGGCCGCTCGGGGCCGGCCGCCTCGGTGCTGTTGCAGGTCGTCGGGCAGGCGGTCGCGGTGGTGTTCCTGTTCCTGCTGATGCTCTACATGCTGCGGGTGCTGGCGCAGAACCCGGTGCCGGTGAAGACCCTGATCGGCGCCGCGCTGTTCGGCACGGCGGGCATCGCCGTCCTGCGGCTGGTCACCGGGCTGATCGTCGGTTCGGCGGCCCGCAACCCGCTGCTGGCCAGCGCCGCGGTGGTGGTGGCGATCCTGCTGGTCGCCAACCTGCTCAGCCAGATCGTGCTGATCGCCGCGGCCTGGGCGGCCGATTCCGCGGTCCGCGCCGGTGTCGCGCCGCAGCAGACCCTGGCCTCGGTGCTGCAGTTCCGGGCGGTCGCCGCCCGGCAGCGGGCCACGGCGGCCGAGTCCGCCGCCGACAAGGTCGAGGAGGTGGCCGCGCACCAGGGGGTGCCCTTCGGTGTGCGCGACGAGACCAGACTGGCGCTGTCGCTGCGGGCCGAGGCCGAGGCGGCCCACGAGGTCGCCGTCCGGGCCACCGAGCAGCGGATGCGTGAGGGCTGAGCCTTCGGCCGACGGCGTGAAGCGTGTCGCTTTCCGTGATCGTTTCCGGACGAGGCGGACCCGCGCCACGCCCGAGTCTGGAACTCTGGACGCACGATCGCGATCACAAGAAGGATGAGGATGCGTCAACGCGGATTCCACGCCATCGTCCCGGCCGGCGGGGCGGGCACCAGGCTCTGGCCGCTGTCCCGTTCCGGGCAGCCCAAGTTCCTGCTCGACCTGACCTCCTCCGGGCGCAGCCTGATCCAGCAGACGGTCGAGCGGCTGACCCCGGTCGCCGAGTCGGTCACCGTGGTCACCGGGGTGGCCCACGCCGAGGCCGTGATCGCGCAACTGCCCGGCCTGCCCGCCGACGCGGTGCTCGCCGAACCCTCCCCGCGGGACTCGGCCGCAGCGATCTGCCTGGCCACCGCGGTGATCGCGCAGCGTCACCCCGGTGCGGTGATCGGATCGTTCGCCGCCGACCACGTCATCCGGGATGTGCCCGCCTTCCACCGTGCGGTGGTCGAGGCGGTGGCCGCCGCCCGCGAGGGCGAACTGGTCACCATCGGCATCGCGCCCGACCACCCCTCCACCGCCTTCGGCTACATCAAGCCGGGCGAGCAGTTGAAGGTCGACGGCGCGCCGAGCGCCGTCCGGGTCGATGCCTTCGTCGAGAAGCCGGACGCCGAGACCGCGGCGCAGTACGTCAGCGACGGCTACCGGTGGAACGCCGGCATGTTCGTCGCCCGCGCCGACGTGCTGCTCGACCTGCTGGCGCAGAATCGTCCGGCGCTGCACAAGGGTGTGCTGGAACTGGCCCAGGCCTGGGACACCGCCGACCGGGCCGAGGCGCTCGAACGGCTCTGGCCGACCCTGGAGAAGGTGGCGATCGACTACGCCGTCGCCGAACCCGCTGCCGCCGCCGGCCGGGTCGCCGTGGTGCCGGCCGGCATCGGCTGGGACGACATCGGTGACTTCAGCGCCCTCGCGCCGCAGTTGCCCGACGTGCAGGCCGGCGACGAGGACCGCTCGGCGCTGCACATCCTCGGGGACGTCGACGACGTGCTCGCCCTGGACTCCTCCGGGGTGGTCGTCGCCCGCAGCGGCCGCAAGATCACCCTGCTCGGCGTCGACGACATCGTCGTCGTGGACACCGCCGACGCCATCCTGGTCACCACCCGCGACCGGGCCCAGGAGGTCAAGGACGTCGTCGCCGAGTTGCGCAAGCAGGGCAGTACCGACCTGGTCTGACGCAGGTCCGTCCGGCCGGGTTCGTCTCGGGCCGGTCTCGATCGAGTCGTCAGAAGGTGACCGTTTCGCGCTAGGAAACGGTCACCTTCTGACGACTCGTGGGGGTGCCGCCGCGGCGAGGCGTGCGCGTCCTGCGCGAGGCGGAGACCTCGGCGGATCCGTTGTGGCAGCACTGCCGTGCCGCCGCGTTGGTCCTGCCCGCCTCGGCGGCCTTCTCCCACGAGACCGCGGCTCACCTCGGCGGATGGTCCGGACCGATGCGTCCGGAACATGCCCGGCCGCTCTCGCCCGGGCGGAGTACGCCGGTCGGAACGACGGTGACCCACGTCAGCGTTCCCGCCGGCCCGACCCGCCCCCGGGCCAAGGGCATTCGGACGCACCAGGTCACCTGGCGGGACGGCGACGTCATGGTGCGGGGTGGGCTGAGACTGACCTCGCCCTGGCGTACCTGGTGCGATCTCGGGGCCACCGGTGCCGACGAGGTCGACCTGCTGATCCTGGCCGATGCGCTACGTCGCCGGTACCCGCGTGACGGTGCCGCGCGGCTCGCCGCACGACTCGAACAGTGGCGTGGTGGCCGTGGCGTGAACCGCCTGCGCCGGGTGCTGGCGCTCAGCCGCGACGGCGTCGACTCACCGATGGAGACCAGGGTGCGGTTGATCTTCAGGGCAGGGGGACTGCCCGAGCCGCTGGTCAACCACCAGATCCGGCTCCCGCACGGAGGGCCCCTGCATCGTCCGGACCTGTGCTGGCCACGCTGGAAGGTCGCCGCCGACTACGACGGCGGGCACCACTTCGAGCGGGACAGCGATGCCGCGGTCATCTCGGGGCGCGCCTCGAACTGGCGGATCCGTCAGGATCAGGCCCGCGCCGAACTGCTCGCTCAGGAGGGTTGGACGCTGCGCGTCTTCACCGCCTACGACGTCTTCGTCGACCCGGACGCCGCCGTGATGCGTATGCGTGACGCCCTGATCCGGGCAGGGGCGCGGCTCTAGGAGCGCGAGTCGTCAGAAGGTGACCGTTTCAGCGCTGCGAACGGTCACCTTCTGACGACTCGTGAGACGTGCCACGGCCTGTTCAGGGCCTCGCGGCGATCACCCGGTCGAGATCATCGAGGACGTCGTCCCAGCTGCGCCGCAGCACGGTCGGGATGTCGTCGGCGCCGGCGAGCGTGCCGGCCAGTGAGGCGCGCAGCGCGGACCGTTCGGGGTCGGTGAGCGGCAGCCACGGGAAGGCCTGACCGATCAGCGCCTCGAACATCTGGCCGCTGCGCCGTCCCAGAGCCAGGGCGTCGGTGGTGTAGGCAGCCAGGTAGGGGGCGACCAGGTCGTGCTGCCGCCAGCCCCAGAACCCGGAGGCGATCGCCACGAAGTCGCGGTTCGACAGCTCTCCGGACATCAGCGACTTCCATGAGGCGGCCTTGGCCGCGGCGTCCGGCTGTGCGGCCCTGGCCCGCAGCGCGGCCTGCACGCCGCTGTCGCTCGGGTCGCGACGGCTCTCCCGCTCGATCAACTCGACGCCGGCCGCCCCGAGTTCGACCAGCCGGGTGACCAGCAGCCAGCGCACGTCCTGGTCGGGCTCGGGCAGATCGGTCGAACCGTTCAGCCAGGCCAGCGCCGCCGCGGTGTCGACGTCGGTGGCGGCCAGCAGCCGGGCTGCGGGCTGGCGGCGGGCTACGTCGCCGGCGAGCAGGGTTGCGCGGGCGAGCGCGGCGAGTTCGCCGAGCGTCGCCTCGATCCGGTCGGGGTGGGCGTAGCGGCGCAGCACCCGCAGCACCGCGTTGGTGGCGCCCTCGAAGATCAGCGGGTCGAGTTCACCGGCGAGCTGGTCCCGGGCCAGCTCGACCAGGTCGGCGGGGGAGAGGGCGCCGTCCTCGGTGGCCCAGACCGCGGTCGACCAGAGCAGCGCCCGGGTGACCGGCCGCTCGATCGTGCCCAGACCCCGCCGGACGGCGCCCCAGCTCCGCTCGTCGAGGGCGAGCGCGATGTAGGACTCGTCGAGTGCGTTCGGCACCACCACCCGGCCGGCGAACTGCGGCAGCGGCAGCGGGTCGTCGTCCAGGTCGACGAGCACCGAACCGACCTCGGTCAGGGAGTCGTCGAAGGCGGCGACGGTGAACCGGTGCGGTCGCGAACCCTGCCGCAGCAACACCGGGACGTCGCCGTCCCGGGTGACCGTGACGGTGTCGAAACCCGTGCTGCGCAACCATTTCTGGGCCCAGGATCGAACGTCCCGATCGCTCGCGGCGTCGAGCGCGTCGAGGAAGTCGGCCAGGTCGGCATTGCCGAAGGCGTGTGCGCTCAGGTGCCGGTTCACCCCGGCGAGGAAGTCCTGCTCGCCGAGCCAGGTGACCAGCTGGCGAAGCACCGCGTTGCCCTTGGCGTAGGTGATCATGTCGAAGTTGCCGAACGCGGTGGCCACGTCGGGCAGTGATTCCGCCTGCGGCGCAACGGGATGCGTCGATCGCCGGCGGTCGGCCCGATAGGCGGTCGGCTTGCGTTCCAGCGCGAAACCGGTCCAGGTCCCGGGCAGGTCCGCCGCGACACCGGCCACCTGGTAGCCCATGTAGTCGGCGAACGACTCGTTCAGCCAGGTGTCCTGCCACCAGTGCATGGTGACCAGGTCGCCGAACCACATGTGCGCCATCTCGTGCGCGATCACCATCGCCCGGCGCTGCGAGTCCATGGCGGTCGCGGTGCCCCGGAACAGCAGCTCGTCACGGAACACCACGCAGCCGGGGAACTCCATCGCGCCCCAGTTCAGGCCCGGGCCGAAGAGCTGCTGGTAGTCCTCGAACGGGTAGGGCTCGGTGAAGATCGTGGTGTAGTGCCGGAAGCAGGCCTCGGTGATCTCCCGCAGCTCGGCGGCGTCGCGTTCCAGTTCTGCCGCAAGCGATTTGCGGGCATGCCAACCGAACGGGATCGTCCGGCCGAGGTGTTCGACGTCCCAGCTGAACGATGCCCACGGCCCGCCGCCGAGGGTGAACAGGTAGCTCGAGATGGCCGGTGTCGTCGTGAACGTCCAACGCGCGGTGTCGGCGGGGGTGTCCAGGGCTCCGTCCGGGGTCGCGGTGAGCTGCTCGCGGCCGAGCAGGGCGCCGTTGGCCAGCACCGTCCAGTGCGCCGGCGCGAGCACCGAGACCGAGAACGTGGTCTTGATGTCGGGCTGGTCGAAGCAGGGCAGCACCTTCCGGGCGACGTCCATCGCGGTGTAGGCGCTGACGTAGCGCTCACCGTCGGTCGGGTCGATCACGGTGTGCATGCCGTCGCCGTCGCGCACGTACCGCAGCCGCGCGCTCACCTCGAGGGTGTTGTGCTCGGCCAGGCCGGTCAGCGCGATGCGTTCGCCGTCGTGCACGGCCGACGGGTCGAGGGTGACGCCGTTGAGCACGACGACCAGATCCTGCGGATCGGTGAGTTCGGCGAACGTGTTCGCCGCCGGATCGGTGACGTCGAAATCGATCCGGGCGCGGCACCCGAAGCGGGTCTCGTCGGTGAGATCGAGTTCGACCGTGGTCGCGACATTCGTGATCAGGGCGGCGCGGGAGCGTGCCTCGGTGAGGTTGAGCGGCATGATTCGGACGCTAGTGGACCTTGCTGTGTCCACCACTGTTCGCAACGCTGCTTGCGGGAGGGTGCTCATGAACCGGTCGCAGGACACACAGCACGATCAACAGCCGGCGCGGTCGTCGGTCGCCGGGCTGCTCGGCGAGATCGCCGGCGTCGGCACCGACCCGGTGCGCGGCGGCTACAGCCGTCCGGTGTACTCGCCCGCCGAGGCTGACCTGCGGGAGTGGTTCATCGAGCACGCCCGGCGCCGCGGCCTCGATCCACAGGTCGACCGCAACGGGATCATCTGGGCCTGGTGGAACCCGTCCGGAGGCCCGCTGCGCGACGCCGTGGTCACCGGCAGCCACCTCGACTCGGTGCCCGGCGGCGGAGCGTTCGACGGTCCGCTCGGGGTTGCCTCGGCGCTGGCCGCGCTCGACCTTCTGGAGGTGGATCGCTTGCGCGGCAACGGGTCCGCCCCGTCCCGGCCGCTCGGTCTGGCCGTCTTCCCCGAGGAGGAGGGGTCCCGGTTCGGCATCGCCTGCCTCGGCTCGCGGCTGCTCACCGGCACCCTGGACGGCGCCCGCGCGGGCGCCCTGCGCGACGCCGACGGCGTGAGTTTCGCCGAGGCGTCGGCGCGGCACGGCCTCGACCCCGGCCGGCTCGGCCGCGACCAGGAGGCACTGTCCCGGATCGGGGTGTTCGTCGAACTGCACGTCGAGCAGGGCCGGGGACTGATCGACCTCGGCGCCCCGGTGGCGATCGGCAGTTCGATCCTGGGCCACGGTCGCTGGCGGCTGAGCATCACCGGTGAGGGCAACCACGCCGGTACCACGCTGATGGCCGGCCGTCGCGATCCGATGGTCGCCGCGGGCGCCGTGATCGGCGCCGTCCGCGATCTGGCCCGGGCCCGTGCCGATGCCCGGGCCACCGTCGGCCGGCTGGTGCCGGTGCCCGGGGGCACCAACGTGATCGCCTCACGGGTCGACCTGTGGCTCGACGTCAGGCACCCTGACGATGTGGTCACCGCCGAACTGGTGGCCGCGATAACCGTTCGGGCGGAAGAGATCTCGGCTCTGGAGGGGTGCTCGAGCAGCATGGTCGAGGAGTCCCTGAGCGCCACCGTCGACTTCGACGCCGATCTGCGCCGCCGGCTGGCCGCGACCCTTCCGGACGCACCGGTGCTGGCGACCGGGGCCGGTCACGACGCCGGGGTGCTGGCGGCGCACCTGCCCACCGGCATGGTGTTCGTCCGCAACCCGACCGGGGTCTCGCACGCCCCCGGCGAACACGTCGAGAACGACGACGCCGAGGCCGGTGCCGGGGCGCTCGCCGCGGTGCTTCGTGACCTGCTCGCTGCCGGTCCCACCCGATTGGGCTAGCCTGAGCCGATCGTGAACGCCGTCTCCTTGATCGACAGCCTCGAACCCCTGCTCCCGGGTCTCGTGGCGTTCCGCCGCGATCTGCATGAGCATCCCGAACTCGGCTACAACGAGTTCCGCACCACGCAGCGCGTCGCCGAACGACTCACCCGGGCCGGTCTCGAGCCGCAACTCCTTCCCGGCACCGGGCTCATCTGTGAGTTCGGCGCCCCGTCAGGGCGCACCATCGCCCTTCGCGCCGATCTCGATGCGCTGCCGTTGCACGAGGAGTCGGGTCTGCCCTTCGCCTCCACCGTGCCCGGCGCGGCGCACGCCTGCGGCCACGACATCCACACCACCGCGGTGCTCGGGGCCGGGCTGATGCTCGCCGAGCTCGACACGGTGCGTCCGCTGGCCGGCCGGGTGCGGCTGATCTTCCAGCCCGCCGAGGAGAAACAGCCCGGCGGCGCGCTGACCGTGATCGCCAACGGCGGCCTGGACGGCGTCGACCGCGCCTACGCGCTGCACTGTGACCCGTCCCAGGACACCGGCGTGATCGCCGTCCGCGGGGGGCCGATCACCTCGGCGTCCGACATGATCACCGTCCGGTTGTTCGGCGAGGGCGGGCACACCTCGCGCCCGCACAACACCGGCGACCTGGTCTTCGCGCTCGCCCAGGTGGTCACCCAGGTGCCCGCGATCCTTTCCCGCCGGCTCGACCCGCGGGCCGGCGTGGCGATGGTCTGGGGACGCATCAATGCAGGGTCGGCGTACAACGCCATCCCGGCGACCGGTGAGGTCGGCGGAACGCTGCGCTGCCTGGACGCCGCGGTGTGGGCCCAGGCCGGCACGCTGATCAACGACGCCGTGGCCGAGGTCGTGCATCCCTACGGGGTGCGCGCCGAGGTCGACTACGTGCGCGGTGTGCCCCCGACGGTCAACGACCCCGACTCGGTGCTGATCATCGAGGAGGCGGCTCAGGCCGAACTCGGTGAGGGCAGCGTGGTGCTGGCCGAGCAGAGCCTGGGCGGGGAGGACTTCGGCTGGATGCTCGAGAAGGTGCCCGGGGCGATGTTCCGGCTGGGGACCCGGGCCCCCGGAGCGCCGACGATGGAGCTGCACCGCGGCGACGTGGTCTTCGACGAGGACGCGATCGGCATCGGCGCCCGCACGCTCGCCG
This sequence comes from Kineosporiaceae bacterium, assembly GCA_036758885.1. Lineage (GTDB taxonomy): Bacteria > Actinomycetota > Actinomycetes > Actinomycetales > Kineosporiaceae > DAIOVT01. The sequence continues at coordinate 6,499 of DAIOVT010000039.1, read as the reverse complement.
CGGTGGCGTTGCGCGAGTTGCGTCCCTGATTCGTGCGGGCGGCCCCGTTCGGCCCGGATTGCCCAGGCCGCAGGCCGTTTGCGGGATGTCTCCCGGGCGATCTTCTGGTCACGGTTCGATACCAGCATCGGACCCGTCTCCGGGCCCCAGGACCTACACCGTCTATTGTGCGAGTTCGTTCGATGTGCGCGGCGCGACACCTGGCAGGCCCTCTGTCCACCGGTTGATCCGGACGCGTGGCGACACCGGTTCCCACAACAGAACGGAGACACCCTTGCGTCGGGTGACAACTCTCTTCGCGACCATGGCGGCGGCCACGCTGGCCCTCAGCGCCTGTGGTGGCGGCTCCAGCTCTTCGGAATCCTCCAGCTCCGGCGCGGGCGCCTCCGGTTCGGCCGTCAAGGTCGGGCTCGCCTACGACATCGGTGGCCGCGGGGACAAGTCCTTCAACGACTCCGCCGCCGTCGGCCTCGACAAGGCCAAGACCGACCTGGGCATCGAGTTCAAGGAACTCTCGGCCAGCCAGGGCGAGACGGACGCCGACAAGGAGTCCCGGCTCCGGCTGCTCGCCCAGGGCGGATACAACCCGGTGATCGCGGTCGGCTTCCTCTACGCCGCGCCGCTGGGCAAGGTGGCCAAGGAGTTCCCGAACACCCAGTTCGGCATCGTCGACTCCAGCGTCGAGGGCGCGACCAACGTGACCGGTCTGAGCTTCGCCGAGAACGAGGGTTCGTTCCTCGTCGGTGCGGCCGCCGCGCTCACCTCCAAGTCCAAGAACATCGGCTTCGTCGGCGGCTGCAACATCCCGCTGATCCAGAAGTTCGAGGCCGGCTACGTGGCGGGCGCCCAGGCCGTCGACCCGGCGATCAAGGTGCAGAAGAAGTACATCTCCGACCCGCCGAACTGCCCCGGGTTCAACGACCCGGCCACCGGTGAGGTGACCGCGAAGGGCATGTTCGACGGCGGCGCCGACGTCGTCTACCACGCCGCCGGCGGTTCCGGCACCGGTGTGTTCAAGGCCGCCAAGGCCAAGGGCACCGGCAACTGGGCGATCGGTGTCGACTCCGACCAGTACCAGTCGGCCACCGCCGACCTGAAGCCGTTCATCCTGACCTCGATGCTCAAGCGCGTCGACGTCGCGGTGTTCGACTACATCAAGGCCTCCGCCGACGGCAGCCCGCTCAAGGGCGACCAGGTCTACGACCTGAAGAAGGACGGCGTCGGCTACGCCACCTCGGGTGATCACCTGACCGCGGTCAAGGCCAAGCTGGACGAGTTCAAGGCGAAGATCATCGCGGGTGAGATCAAGGTTCCGACCACCCCTACGTCGTGACGAGATGAAGCGTCGGGCCCGGGAGCGCTAGCCTTCCCGGGCCCGTCGTCTTTTCCGCAGATGTTCCACCCGAAGTTCTGCTGGACGCTGCTTTTGGCGTTTCATGTGATGTCTGGTTCGAGTTTCCGCTGACTTCCGACACGTTTCATGGAGGACACCTCGATGGCAGAGCGCACAGGATCGGCCGCCGGGCCGGCGAAGGAGCCCTCCGGTGCGCCCCCCGCGGTCCGGCTCAGCGGCATCACCAAACGGTTCCCCGGAGTGGTCGCCAACCGCGACATCAGCCTGACCGTGCCGAAGGGCACCGTGCACGCGCTGGTCGGTGAGAACGGCGCCGGCAAGTCGACCCTGATGAAGATCCTCTACGGCATGCAGAAGCCCGACGAGGGCACGATCGAGATCGACGGCTCGGCGGTCACCTTCAACGGCCCCTCCGACGCGATCGACGCCGGGATCGGCATGGTTCACCAGCACTTCAAGCTGGCCGACAACTTCACCGTCCTGGAGAACATCATCCTGGGCAGCGAGCCCGGGGGAGCGTTCGGTCTCGACCAGGACGGCGCCCGCGCCAAGATCCTGGACATCTCCGACCGGTACGGCCTGGGCGTCGACCCCGATCCGCTGGTGCAGCGGCTCGGCGTCGGCCAGCGGCAGCGCGTGGAGATCCTCAAGGTGCTCTACCGCGGCGCCCGCATCCTGATCCTGGACGAGCCGACCGCGGTGCTGGTGCCGCAGGAGGTCGAGGAGCTCTTCGAGGCTCTCGAGGAGCTCAAGGCCGAGGGCCTGACCGTCATCTTCATCTCGCACAAGCTCGACGAGGTGTTGCGGGTCGCCGACGGCATCACCGTGATCCGGCGCGGCACCACGGTCGGTTCCGCGCTGCCGAGTGAGACCACGCCACGCAAGCTGGCCGAGATGATGGTCGGCTCGGAACTGCCCTCGCCACAGACCAGCGCGTCGACGGTGACCGACCGCGAGGTGCTGACCGTCGCCGGTCTCACCGTCCGCGACGAGAAGGGCAAGGCCCTGATCGACAACGTCGACCTGACCATCCACGCCGGTGAGGTGCTCGGCATCGCCGGGGTCGAGGGCAACGGCCAGGCCGAACTGGTCGACGCGATCATGGGCATCCACCGCAGCGAGGGCACCGTCTCGCTGAACGGCGAGGACATCTCCCGGCTGAGCACCCGGCAGCGCCGCGAGGCCGGCATCGCCTTCATCCCCGAGGACCGGATCCGCCAGGGCCTGCTGCTCGAGGCCCCGCTGTGGGAGAACCGGATCCTCGGCCACCAGACCACCGAGCCGAACGCCCGGCACGGTCTGATCGATCGCCGGCACGCCCGCGCCGACACCGAGCGGATCGTCCGCGACTACGACGTGCGGACGCCGTCCATCGATGTCACCGCGTCATCCCTGTCCGGCGGCAACCAGCAGAAGCTGATCATCGGCCGGGAGATGAGCGCGGCACCGAAACTACTGCTCGCGGCGCATCCGACCCGGGGCGTGGACGTCGGCGCCCAGGCGGCCATCTGGGACGTGTTGCGCGCCGCCCGGGCCGACGGTCTGGCGGTGCTGCTGATCAGCGCCGACCTCGACGAACTGATCGGGCTGTCCGACTCGCTGCAGGTGATCCTGCGCGGCCGGCTGGTCGCCAAGGCCGACCCGGCCACCGTCACCCCCGAGGAACTCGGTTCGGCGATGACCGGTGCCACCAGCCGTTCGGAAGGAGCCGCCTGATGCCCCGTCTCGACCCCCGCCGGATCGGGATGACCCTGGCCGCGCCGGTGATGGCCTTCGTGGTCGCCGCGCTGCTGTCCTCGATCGTGCTGGCCATCGCCGGGCACTCGCCGATCACCGCCTTCCGGGCGATGTTCGACTTCGGCGTCCAACCGCAACAGGCCACCAACATCCTCAACAAGGCGACCGGGTACTACCTGTCCGCGCTCGCGGTGGCGATCGGGTTCCGGATGAACCTGTTCAACATCGGCGTCGACGGCCAGTACCGGCTCGCCGCGATGTGCGCCGCCGTGGTCGGTGCGGCGGTCACGCTGCCGAAGCCGCTGCACATCGGGCTGATGATCATCGTCGCGGTCGCCGTCGGTGCCGCCTGGGCCGGTATCGCGGCCCTGCTCAAGGTGTACCGCGGGGTCAGCGAGGTGATCTCGACGATCATGCTGAACTACATCGCGGTGGCACTGGTCGCCTGGATGCTCACCCCGAAGGTCTTCGCCGAACTGCACAACAACCTGGTCAGCACGCCGACCCTGCCCGAGTCCGGCTGGCTGCCCGGGTTCACCACCTCCGGCGGCGAGATCTATGGGTTCATCGTGATCGCCGCGGTGGTCGGTGCGCTGTACTGGTTCGTGCTCGGCCGCACCCGGTTCGGGTTCGACCTGCGCGCCACCGGACAGTCCGAGCCGGCCGCGGTGGCCTCCGGCGTCGAGGTCAAGAAGATGGTCATCTCCTCGATGCTGATCTCCGGTGGCCTGGCCGGTCTGGTCGGTCTGCCGCTGCTGCTCGGCGCCTCGCACTCCTACGGGCAGGACTTCCCCGCCGGTATCGGCTTCACCGGTATCGCGATCGCCCTGCTGGGCCGCAACAACCCGATCGGCATCGCCTTCGCCGCGGTGCTGTGGGGCTTCCTCGACGTCTCCAACCAGATCCTCGACCTCGAGGGCATCCCCAAGGAGATCGTCACGATCATGCAGGGCATCATCGTGCTCGCCGTGGTCATCGCCTACGAGGTGGTGCGCCGCTGGCAGGTGGCCAACGAGCAACGACGCGTGGCGCAGGAGCTACGCAACGCCAGTCCGCCCGACGCTCCGAAGACCGAGTCCACGTCAGGGGTGGCCTGATGACCGCGACCCAGACCGCTCCCGCGGCCCCCTCGCCGAGGTCGGTGTCCCGTTCGACGGCGCTGTCCTCGATGGCCAGGGCGCTGACCCTGACCCTGATCATCCTGTTGGTGCTCTCGATCACCCGGGTGGTCAGCGGTGCCAACGACCTGACCTCCTCGGGCACGGCGAGCGCCGCACTGCTGCTTGCCTGTCCGATCCTGCTGGCCGGTCTGGCCGGTCTGTGGTCCGAGCGGGCCGGTGTGGTCAACATCGGTCTCGAGGGGATGATGGTGCTCGGCACCTGGTGCGGGGCGTTCGGCGCGCTGCACGGCGGCCCGTGGGCGGGGGTGCTGTTCGGCATCGTCGGTGGTGCGCTGGGCGGTCTGCTGCACGCCGTGGCGACGGTGACCTTCGGCGTCGACCACATCGTCTCCGGCGTCGCGCTGAACATCCTCGGGCCGGGTGTGGCCCGGTTCCTGTCCTCGCTGCTGTTCACCGGCAAGGAGGGCGGCGGTGTCACCCAGAGCCCCCAGGTCGAACAGCCGGCGACGATCACGGTGCCGTTCCTGGCCGATGCCTTCAGGTCGCTGGAGAGTCACAAGATCTTCTTCCTCTCCGACGTCGGCGGGGTGCTCGGCGGGCTGCTGACCAACGTCTCGCTGATCACCGTGATCACGCTGCTGTTGGTGCCGGCGTCGTTCTACATCCTGTGGCGCACCAAGTTCGGGCTGCGGTTGCGCTCATGCGGTGAGAACCCGTACGCGGCCGAGTCGCTGGGGGTGAACGTCTACCTCTACAAGTACGTCGGCGTGATCATCTCCGGCGGTCTGGCCGGGCTCGGCGGCGCGTTCCTCTCCCTGGTCGCCACGAACATCTACCGGGAGGGGCAGACCGGTGGCCGCGGCTTCATCGGCCTGGCCGCGATGATCTTCGGCAACTGGCGTCCGGGTGGTCTGGCGGTCGGTGCCGGACTGTTCGGCTACACCGACGCGATCCAGCTCCGTCAGGGCGAGACCAGCGTGCACGCGCTGTTCTTCGCGATCGCCCTGGCGCTCGGTCTGTTCGCGGCATACCTGTTCTGGCGCAAGCAGAATCTGACCGCGATCGCCGCCCTGGTGATCGCCGTGATGTCGCTGGCCGTGTACCTGCTGACCAACGTCGTCCCGCCGCAGTTCACCACCGCGACGCCGTACGTGACGACGCTGCTGGTGCTGGCCCTGGCCAGCCAGAGTCTGCGCATGCCCGCCGCCGACGGACTGATCTATCGCAAGGGCACGGCGAAATAGATGAGCCCGCGCCATGTCTGATCCAACGGCGGATCGGGGCATCCGGATCAGTGAGCAGGACGTCGACTGGACGGCGCTGCGGGCACGGGCGCGGCAGATGCTGCAGCACGCCTACGCGCCGTACAGTTCGTTCCCGGTCGGGGCCGCCGGAGTGGTGCTGACACCGGCACCGGACGGCGCCCCCGGCGAGGCGCCGCAGCGCCGGATCGTCACCGGCTGCAATGTCGAGAACGCCGCCTACGGTGTCGGTCTGTGCGCCGAGTGCGGCCTGGTCTCGGCGCTGCACGCCGGCGGCGGTGGCCGGCTGGTGGCGCTCAGCGTGGTCGCCAAGGACGGGCTGCCGGTGGCCCCGTGCGGCCGTTGCCGGCAGGTGCTCCACGAGGCGGGTGGTCCCGAGCTGATGCTGGACCGTCCCGAGGGCGTCGTCCGGTTGTCCGAGTTGTTGCCAGATGCGTTCGGCCCTGCCGATCTGGCCTGAGAAGTACACGGAGAGGTCATGTCCGAAGCCTTCGCCGCCGTCGATGTCATCGTTGCCAAGCGGAATCGCGAAGAACTCAGTGATGCCCAGATCGACTGGGTGATCGACGCCTACACCCGCGGTGTCGTCGCCGAGGAACAGATGTCCGCCCTCGCGATGGCCATCCTGCTGAACGGGATGACCCGCCGCGAGATCGCCCGGTGGACGGCGGCGATGATCGCCACCGGTGAGCGGCTCGACTTCTCGGTGCTCGAGGCGCCGACGTCCGACAAGCACTCCACCGGCGGTGTCGGCGACAAGATCACCCTGCCGCTGGCGCCGTTGGTGGCCAGTTTCGGGGTCGCCGTCCCGCAGTTGTCCGGGCGCGGGCTGGGGCACACCGGGGGCACCCTCGACAAGCTCGAGTCGATCCCCGGATGGCGGGCCTCGCTGACGAACGCCGAGATGCTCGACCAGCTGTCCGGGGTCGGTGCGGTGATCTGCGCGGCGGGCTCGGGGCTGGCTCCGGCCGACCGCAAGCTCTACGCGTTGCGCGACGTGACCGGCACCGTCGAGTCGATCCCGC
>DAIOVT010000038.1:0-16197 GCA_036758885.1 Kineosporiaceae bacterium | reverse complement strand
GCAGTGGAACATCGGCAGCGTCCAGAGGTAGACCGAGTGCCGCGGCATGCTCCACTCGACGATGTTGCTGATCGCGTTCAGATGCGCGCCGCGGTGGTGGTAGACGACGCCCTTCGGGTCGCCGGTGGTGCCCGAGGTGTAGTTCAGCGAGATCGCCTGCCACTCGTCCTGCGGCTCGGTCCGTCGGTAGTCAGGATCGCCCTCGGCGAGCAGCGCCTCGTAGTCGAGGCTGCCGATCCGCTCGCCCGGGCCGTCGTAGACCGGGTCGTCGATGTCGATCACCAGCGGGTCGGCCTCGGCCAGGCCGATCGCCTCGGCCATCAGGGCACTGAACTCGCGGTCGACCAGCACCACGCTCGCCTCGCCGTGATCGAGCATGAAACTCAGCGTCGCGGCGTCCAGGCGGGTGTTCAGCGTGTTCAGCACGGCGCCGCACATCGGCACGCCGAAGTGCGCCTCGTACATCTCCGGGGTGTTCGCGGCGAGCACCGCGACGGTGTCGCCGGGCCGCACGCCGCGCGCGGCCAACGCCGAGGCCAGCCGTCGGCAGCGCTCACGGGTCTGCGACCAGGTGAAGCGCTGCTGACCGTGGACGACGGACGCGTGGCCCGGATAGACGTCGGCCGCCCGGTCGAGGAAGACCAGCGGGGTCAGCACCGCGTAATTGGCCGCGGTCTGGTCCAGGCCTTCGCTCCACCGGCTCGGCGTTGCCTGCGCCCCCGCGCCGTTCGGATGATCGGTCCGGCCGTCGTCCACGGGCATAGCGATCCTCCGCGATCTTCCGAGACGGCCCGGGCGGACCGTTCGACGAGTGGTGTGGGCGGCCGTGCGCCATCCCCCTCGGGGAGAGGGCAGCGCTCGGACGACCATGGCTCGTTCGACTATGGCTCGGGCGACAGCGCCGCGGAAGACACGCCGCGCCAGAATCCCCCGTCGTGATCATGCAGAAGCGTCGCCGCGGCGGTGCACTTCTGCATGATCACGACGGTGGTGGCTACTCGATGAAGCCCTCCGACCGCATCCAGGCGTCGGCGACGTCCGCGGCCTTCTTGCCGTCGACGCTGACCTGCTTGTTCAGACCGGTGAGCACCTCGTCGGTGAGCTCGGCCGCGACCTGGTCGAAGACCTTCTCCAGTTCCGGGTACTTGCCGGCCTGATCGGTGCGCATGCTGATCGCCGGGTTGTAGGTCGGGAAGAACTTCTTGTCGTCCTGCAGCAGCACCAGCTTGTTCGCCAGCACCCGGCCGTCGGTGGCGGCCACGCTGCCGTACTTGCAGGTCTGGCCCTTGCCCGCCTCGGTGAACACGATCGAGTCGTTGACCACCTTGACCGACGAATCGGGAAGCGTGAACCCGTAGGTCTTCTCGACTCCCGGGAAGCCGTCGTCGCGGCTCTTGAACTCCGGGCCGAGGCAGATCGTCGCCTCGGCGGGGTTCGACTTCGCCAGCGCCGCGAACTGCGAGATCGTGGTGACGTTGTTCTTCGCGGCGGCCTCGGAGTTGGCCGCGATCGCGTAGGTGTCGTTGGCGGGTGCCCGCGACCACCAGGTGATCTGGTTGGCGGCGTCGTCCTTCTTCACCGCGTCGAAAAGCTCGACCGGGTCGGTGATCACCGAGGTCTGCTTGAGGAAGTTCACCCAGGCCGTGCCGGTGTACTCCCAGTACAGGTCGATCTCGTTGCCGGTCAGCGCCCGGCGCACGTTGTCGGTTCCGGTGATGTTGGTCTTGTCCTCGGGACTGGCCCCGACCGCGCGCAGTGTCGACAGCGCGATCTGGCCGAGCACCAACTGCTCGTCGAACTCCTTCGAGCCGACCCGCAGCTTGACGCCGCTGAGCGCGTCGATCTTCGCGATCGAACCGGTGCCGGCCTCGGTGGTGCTGCTCGAGTCGGATCCGATCGTGCACGCGGTCAGGCCAAGGGCCACGGCCGGCAGCAGCGCGGCGGCGAGCAGACGTCGGGTCCTTGCGGTGGCTGAACTCATGAAAGCGATCTCCTTGGTTCCGTGGACGTTCCGGCGCTGACGCACCGGTCAAACACCTCGTGGACGCAGGACCTCCTCGGCGATCAGGCCGAGCCAGTCAGCGAACAGAGCGACCGCGGCGACGATGATGCCGTACGCGACGGTCAGCAGCGGCCGCCCCTCGGCGATACCGACGACCAGACCGAGCCCCAGGCCGCCGCCGCCGATGAAGGCGGCCAGCACCGCGCTGGCCACGGTGAGCACCAGGGCGGTGCGGATGCCGGCCAGGATCACCGGGACGGCGAGCGGCAACTCGACGCGCCGCAACACCATCGACGACGACATGCCCATGCCGCGGGCGGCCTCGACCAGGGTGCGATCGACGCCCTCGAGGCCCACGATCGTGTTGCGCAGCACCGGCAGCACGGCATAGACCACCAGCGCGACCAGCGCCGTGGTGAACCCGATGCCCATGAACTCGGCGAGCAGCACGATCAACCCGATCGACGGGATCGCCTGGCCCAGGTTGCCCAGCCCGAGCACCAGCGGCCGCAGCAACCGGGACCGCCGCTGGGTCAGCAGGATCGCCAGCGGCACGGCGATCAGCACGGTGAGAAGCGTTGCCAGCACAGAGATCTCGGCATGTCTGACGAACTCGCGGGCGAGCTCGCCGCGGTTCAGGTACCGGGCCTCGATCGAGTCGAGTTCCCTGCCCCGGACGACGAGGTACAGCACCGCCAGCGTCGCCAGGATCAGTACCGGCCGCACGATCAACCCGGTGTAGGGGGTGCGCCGGCGTGATCCGGAGCCGCCCTGGACCGGGCTCGTGGCGGCGTCGGGTTTCGGCCGGGTGAGCGGATCAGCCATGGGCCGCCCCGTTCGGCCGGTGCACCGCGGAGAACAGCGTGTCCATCGTCGCCGTCCCTACGAAGCGTCCCTGCGGGGTGCCGTCATCGGTGACCGCGAGCTGTTCGACGTCGGCGCCGAGCATCAGGTCGAGCGCGTCGCGCAGGGTGGCCGCGGGGCCGATGGCGATCGTCGGTGCGGCGGCCGGGTGGCGTGTTTGCGGTTGCGCCGCAAGCAGTTCCACCTCACCGAGACTGATCAGGGCGAGGCGTTTGATGTGCCCGCCGGAGCCGATGAAGTTCGCCACGTAGTCGTCGGCGGGGGCGGCCAGGATCGCTCCAGGGGTGTCGAACTGGGCGATCACCGATCGCGGCCGCAGCACCGCGATCCGGTCGCCCATCTTCAGCGCCTCGTCGAAGTCGTGGGTGACGAACACGATGGTCTTGCCGATCTCGGCCTGCAGCCGCAGGAACTCGTTCTGCAGCCGGTCCCGGGTGATCGGGTCGGTGGCGCCGAACGGTTCGTCCATCAGCATCACCGGCGGGTCGGCGGCCAGCGCCCGGGCCACCCCGACGCGTTGTTGCTGGCCGCCGGAGAGCTCGCGCGGGTAGCGCCGTCCGAACTCGTCGGGCAGCCCGACCAGGTCGAGCAGCTCGGCGACCCGGGCCTGGATGCGGTTCTTCTGCCAGCCGAGCATCTGCGGCACCAGGGCGATGTTCTCGGCCACCCGCATGTGCGGGAACAACCCGATCTGCTGGATGACGTAGCCGATCTTGCGGCGCAGCTCGTCGGGATCGAGTTCGAGCACGTTGGTGTCGTCGATCAGGATGCGTCCGGAGCTGGGTTCGATCAGCCGGTTGATCATCTTCATGGTGGTGGTCTTGCCGCACCCCGACGGCCCGACCAGGACGACGATCTCGCCGGCCGCGATCGTCATCGAGATCTCCTCGATGGCCGGGGTCGCCTGGCCCGGGTAGGTCTTCGAGACGCTCTCCAGCCGGATGGTCGCGCCGCCGGTCGGGGCGGTGGTCGGTTCAGACACGGATCCCCCTCGAGGTGGTCAGCCGTCCGATCAGCACGAACGCCAGGTCGAACAGCAGGGCCAGGACGACGATGCCGAGCGTTCCGGCGAGCACCTGGTTGAGCGAGTTGGCGCCGCCGAATCGGCCCAGCCCGTCGAAGATCTCGTTGCCCAGTCCAGGCCCCTTCACGTAGGCACCGATCGCGGCGATGCCGACGATCATCTGGGTGGAGACCCGGATCCCGGACAGGATCACCGGCCAGGCCAGCGGCAGCCGCACCCGCCAGAGCAGCCGGTTCTGGCTCATGCCCATACCGCGGCCGGCGTCGATCAGCGCCGGGTCGACGCCGCGCAGCCCGACGATCGCGTTGCGGGTGATCGGCAGCAGGGCGTAGAGCACCAGCGCGACCAGAACGTTGGTGGTGCCCAGCCCGAACGGCCCGATCAGGATGCCCAGCAGGGCGAGGGAGGGCACGGTGAGGAACGCGGCGGTCACCGTGACGCTCAGCGAGGCGAGCACGGTGCGGGTGTAGGTGAGTACGCCCAGGCCCACCCCGATGATCACCGCGAGCAGCATCGCGATCACCACGATGCGCACGTGCAGGATGCCGTCGTTGACGACGTCCACCCAGTTCTCGCGCAGGTACTCGCCGAAGCTCACAGCGCCGTCCCCCTCGATCGGCGACCGTCCCGAGGCGTCCTGGTCGGGGACGGCGCTCGGCTGACTTGTCCGGCCTTGGCCGGAATGTGCTGATTCTGGTTTCGAACCTAGCGCATCCCCTCTACCCCGCCGTGATCATGCAGAACTGCACGCCTCGATCCGCTACCCCAAGTACTTCTGCATGATCACCACACCCCGGACCCAGCGTGATCATGCAGAACTGCATGCCCCACAGGTGAGGCCGTGCAGTTCTGCATGATCACGGCGGGTTGGGTCAGCCGCCGCTCCCGGACGCTTCCAGCGCCGCCGCGATGTCGTCGATCGCGCCCGGCAGCTCGCCGATGAACGCCGTCATGCCGTCGGCGATCGCTCGCGGGGTGCTCAGGTAGAGGGTCAGGCTGTTCGGCAGCAGCTGATAGCCGATGCCGATGCACCGACCGCTGGTGGCGCCGAAGCCGAACATCTTGACCTGCTGCACCGGTACCGAACTGGTGCTCAGGTAGTCGTCGCGCATGATCGTCCAGCCGGGAGAGTCGTACAGCGCCGCCGACCAGTCGCCACCGTGCCGGCGGTCGAACAGCTGCAGCTCCCAGAGCAACTGCTCGGGTGCGCGGCCGGCCTGGCAGTCCCGGGCCCGGGCCACGTGCGCCGCCGCTGCCGCGCGGATCGCCTCGGCGCGGGTGCCGGCGTCGGCGTCCGGGTCCTGCATCAGCGCCGCGAACGTCTGGATCTGCGGGGTGATCACGCGCATCGCCTCGGTGCGGCCGTGGTGGAAGGTACGGGTGGCCACGGATTCGTACGTCGCCCCGATCACCCCCTTGGCCCGCAGGTGGGCGAGCTGGTAGGCGAGCTGCACGAACCCGTCGGGCGAGACCCCCAGAGCCTTGGCCCGGTCGATACCGATGGTGTCGAGCTCGACCGCGCGGTTCACGGTGACGTTGCTGAACTCGGCGAAAGCCGTTGCCGCGCGGTCGATGTCGGCCTGCAGGGCGTCGTCCACGACAAACGTCACCGGCTGCCACGGGGGCGTCCCCTGGGTGCGTGCGCCACAGCGTTGCTCGTGCTCGGCGGGGGTCGCCGAGGCCATCGACACGATCAGCTCGGCCACCGTGGTGCCGTCCAGCCGGCAGTGCTCACCCTGCAGCCCGGCGCCTCCGTCGGGGAGGACGACGAACGAGACCGCCTTGTCGAACCAGCGGTTGCCGCTGTCGCCGGCGAGCAGTTCGGTGCAGACGGCGTCGAGGTCGGCGGGGGTGCGGCGTTCGAGGTCGATCGCGAACAGCGCCCGCTCGATCTCCTCCATCGCCGCCGCGTTGGCCGGGTCGAGCCCGATCAGCCGGTCCCGGACGCCGGCCCAGTCGGCCCGGTCCAGGCTGGTCAGGTGTCCGATGCCGGGCCCGCGCGTGGTCACGGACGCATCGATCGCACGCAGTGCCGAGGCGATCTCGGACGGCGCGTGCGGGGCGCCGTCCGAGCCGATCACCTCGAGCCGGAACATCGCGGCGTCCACCAGCACGATGATGTGCCGGGCGGTCGAGGGGCCCGGCCATTCCTGGCTGTACGGGGTGCGGGCGAGGTCGCGCTGCGGGTGCGGGATGCGGGTGCTGGAGAACAGGTACTTGTGCTGCTCCATCGACAACGGTCTGCCGCGTTGCATGGTGACCGGGAAGGTCTCGGCGTCGATCGCGTGCTTGTGGTCGAGCGCGGCGATCACCAGTTCGGCGGCCCGTTCGTGCTGGTCGTGTTGATCGGTGTCGGGCAGCAGGAAGAAGAAGTTGGCGTTGATCGCCGTGCGCACGCGGCGTCCGAGATAGCGGTCGCGCCAGAAGTCGTCGAGCCAGCTGTGCACCTCGGGCAATTCGCTGTGCCGCTTCATCGCCGCGTACACCGGGTGCGCGGGCGAGTCGACCGCGAGGAACTCGGCGACCGCTGCCTCGGTGGCTTCGTACTGCTCGTCGGTCAGCAGCGGCCTGGCCCATTCGAGGAACTGCGCGCAACTCTCCTCGAGATCAGGCACCGGGATCCGGGGCAGATCCGGTTCGGCCTCGAACGTGCCCGGGGTGCTCATCGGAATCCTCCGCCGTCTCGTCTGTGGCCGACCCTTGCGACCCCGGCGACGCTATCGCGATCTTCGCCGCGTCCGACAGGGCCCACCTCCACCCGCTTGTCCGGCCACGGGTCCGGATGTCTTGCAGCAGAACGGATTGCCAACGCCGGTGGTCGCGAGAACGGGGTGCTTGACCTTGCCCCGAGGGCAAACCCTACGTTGCCGCCATGGTTACCTCTCCGCCCGTCACCGGGCGCCGTCCTGGTTGGCCCGAGATCGCCGTCGGGCTCGTGGTCTTCGCCGTGCTGCTGCTCGCGGCCGGGCTGTGGACGACGAGCATCCCGGACAGCCAGGCCACCTTGCGCGCCGATGTCGGGCTGGGCAGCGGCGGCGCGGCCGGGATCTTCGGGCTGCTGGCGGCGGTGGCGTTGCGGATCCGCCGGTTGGGCCCGTTCGGTTTCCGCTCGGTCGTGCCGAGGTGGCTGCTGATCGGGGCCGGGCTGGGCGTCGCGGTGTACTTCGTCAACCTCGGTGTCGGAGAGCTCTACTACGCGATCTTCGGTGACGAGAACAACCAGGGCGACTTCCAGACCGCCACTGCCAGTGGCACTTTCGCCCTGCTGGCCACCCTGGTCACCGGCGCCCTGCTCACCCCGTTCGGCGAGGAGGTGCTGTTCCGCGGAGTGATCGCGAACGCCCTCAGCCGGTACAACGTCTGGGTGACGGTGATCGCCGGCGCCCTGATCTTCGCGGTCGTGCACGGCATCAACGTGATCTCCCCGCTGGCCTTCGTCGTCGGTGTGGTCACCGGGCTGCTGTTCCTGCACACCGGGTCGATCTGGCCCGGCGTGGTGCTGCACGTCGTGTACAACGGGCTCAACCTGTTGCGGTACGCCTTCTCCTAACGCCTTGCGGGCCAAGGGTCTTCACGCATCGGACGGCGGGTCTCCCGGGCCGGGCGTGGTAGCGTCCGGAGCCACGGCAGGCAACCGCACGGGGCTGGTTCGGTGCCGTTCAGGGGACGCTGTGGGCACTGGGAGACCCTTCGAGGGGTGGAGCACTCGGCAACTCGCCGAGCTCACCGGCACGACGAGCAAGGCGATCCGCTACTACCACTCGCTCGGTCTGCTGGCCGAACCCGATCGTGGCCCGAACGGCTACAAGAAGTACGCGGTCCCGGATCTGCTGCGGCTGATGCAGATCAAACGGTTGCGCGACCTCGGGCTGCCGCTGTCCCGGAACCCCGAACCTGATGCCGCCGAGACGGTCACCGGTGCCGCCCTGGAGTCGCTCGACCAGGACATCCAGCTGACGATGCGCCGGCTCGAGGAGTCCCGGCGGGTGCTGGCGGCCATGCGCCGCAGTGGGGACGCCGGCCAGGTGTCGGCCGAACTGCTCGGCGTGGCCGACGATCTCGCCGCCCAGGAACGTGCGCTGACCAGTCTGCTGTCGCTGGTGTTGACCCCCGAGCAGCTCGCCGACCTCGCCAAGATCCTCGCCGGGCACAGCGACGAGGACGACGAGTTCCGCGACCTGCCGGCCGACGCCGACGAGGCCACCATCGCCGACCTGGCCGCGCGGCTGGCGCCGACGGCGCGTTCGCTGATGGCCGAGCACTCCTGGCTGGCCGGGCCCACCGGCGAGGCCGACGCGGTCGACGTGTTCTCGGACATCTACAACCCGGCCCAACTGGCGGTGATGAAACGCGTGCGCGAGGCGACACGTGACGACGTGATCGAGTAGCCGTCCGATGTTCCCGAGATGCCCGCGCGATCAGCAGCAGCGGCCTTCGGTGCGGTGCTCCTTCCGGTCGGCCCGGTGGCGTTCGAACTCCTTGCGGGAGAGGGGCTTCACGCCGCGCCGGGTGCAGTCGGCGAGGTAGTCGTCCCACTTCGACTCGCCGGTGAACTCCCTGACCAGACGCAGCGCCCGGGCCAGCCCGGGGTGCATCGGCACGCCGTCCGGATTCCGCCGGGGCGCGGTCACGAACCGCTCCCGGTGTTGCCCACCTTCTCGGTGCCGGACGCCGCGCGGGAGAGCTCCCATTCGCGTAACGCCTCCTTCTCCTCCTTGGTGGCGAAGAAGTCCGCCGGCGCAACGAGTTCCGAGCGCACGTAGGGCACCTCGGTGGTCGGCAGTCCGCCGGCCCGGATCGCCCTGACCCAGATCACCACCGCGTTCGCCACGATGATCACCACCAGCACCGCGAAGACCGACTGGATGGTGCCGTTCACCGTGGAGTTGGTGATGACCTGATCCATCTCGGCCGGGGTCTTCGCCGGAGCCAGTAGTTCGCCGGCGTCCCGGGCGGTTCGATAGGCGTCCGCCTGGGCGAAGTAGCCGATGGCCGGCTTGTCGCTGAAGATCTTCTGCCAGCTCGCGGTCATCGTCACGATCAGGTCCCAGACCAGCGGAATGCCTGGCACCCAAGCGTATTTGAGCTTTCCGTGCTTGATCATCAAGGTGGTGGCCAGGGTCAGCGCGATCGCCGCCAGCAGTTGGTTGGAGATGCCGAACAGCGGGAACAACTGGTTGATGCCGCCGAGCGGGTCGGTGACGCCGATGTAGAGGAAGTACCCCCACAGCGCGACCACGATCGCCGATGCCGACCACGCCCCCGGACGCCAGGTGATGTCGCCGTACTTCGGCCAGATGTTGCCGATCGTGTCCTGCAACATGAACCGGCCGACCCGGGTGCCGGCGTCCACGGCGGTGAGAATGAACAGCGCCTCGAACATGATCGCGAAGTGGTACCAGAACGAGGCCAGGTCGCCGCCGAAGGCGACATGGAAGATCTGCGATATGCCGAAGGCGAGCGTCGGTGCACCGCCGGTGCGGGAGATCAGCGAGTGTTCACCGACGGACGCCGCGGCGGCCTGCAGGTCGGCCGGGCTGATGGTGAAGCCGAGCGTCGAGACGAACTGGGCTGCGGTCTGCGGCGTGCCGCCGGTCGCGCCGGCCGGGGAGTTCATCGCGAAGTAGAGCCCCTGGTCGATCACGCACGCGGCGATCAGCGCCGAGATGGCGACGAACGACTCCATCAGCATTCCGCCGTAGCCGATCATGCGCACCTGACGTTCCTTGGCGACCATCTTGGGCGTCGTCCCCGAGGAGATCAGGGCGTGGAAACCCGACAGCGCACCGCAGGCGATGGTGATGAAGACGAACGGGAACAGCGAGCCGGAGAACACCGGACCGGTGCCGGGCAGGGCGAAGTCGCTGAGCGGCGGGGCTTTCAGCGACGGCGCGGCGATCACCAGACCGATCGCGAGCAGCACGATCACGCCGACCTTCATGAACGTCGAGAGGTAGTCGCGCGGGGTGAGCAACATCCACACCGGCAGCACCGAGGCGACGAAACCGTAGACCACCAGGGCGACGGTCAGCGTCTCCTTGCTCAGGGTCAGGGTGTCGCCGAGGCCGGTGTTCGCGATCCAGCCGCCCGAGATGATGGCGAACAGCAGCAGCGCCACCCCGATCCCGGTCACCTCGAGCACCCGGCCGGGGCGCAGATAGCGCAGGTAGAACCCCATGAACAGGGCGATCGGAATGGTCAGCCCGATCGAGTACACACCCCAGGGCGACTCGGCCAGCGCGTTCACGACCACCAGCGAGAGCACCGCCAGAATGATCATCATGATCGCGAACACCGCGATCATCGCGGCCACACCGCCGATCGGGCCGAGTTCCTCGCGCACCATCTGGCCCAGGCTCTTGCCGTCGCGGCGCATTGAGAAGAACAGCACGGTCATGTCTTGGACGGCGCCCGCCAGGATCACCCCGACGATGATCCAGATCGTGCCGGGCAGGTAGCCCATCTGCGCGGCCAGCACCGGACCGACCAGCGGGCCGGCGCCGGCGATCGCGGCGAAATGGTGCCCGAAGAGCACCCTGCGGTCGGTGACCTCGAAGTCGCGACCGTCCTCAAGTCGTTCTGCCGGAGTCGCTCTGGTGTCGTCGACCTCGAGCACCCGGTTCGCGATCCAGCGGGCGTAGAAGCGATAGGCGATCGCATAGGAGGCGATCGCGGCGAACAGGATCCACAACGCCGAGACGTTCTCGCCGCGGCTCAGTGCCAGCATCGCCCAGCAGACGGCGCCGACGATCGAAACAGCGATCCAGATGAGTTTCGAGCGCATGGCAACTCCTTCGTCGCTCTCTGTGCGCCTATCGTGTTCCATCCGGCAAGGCGGACATAAGGGGCATGCGCTCCCCTGTTCTGACCGCTTCTTCGATCACCTTGCTGACCTCGTCATTGACCTCGCTGACCGCGTCGCTGACCATTCGCCCGCCCGAGCCGCGCCAACCACCCCGCCCGCCGTGATCATGCAGAACTGCACGCCGCCGAACCGCAGCCCGTGCGTACGGCACCCCTCAACCCCGGCGTGATCATGCAGAACTGCTTGGCGCGCTCGCGCGTGTCCGGGGAGGTGGCGCGGGAGCGAGCCTCACCCCTGAGCCGCCGGTCGCAACCACAGGTGATCAGTGCCGCCCGTGCAGTTCTGCATGATCACGTTGGGGTCGGGGGGTTCAGGAAGGGGCGGTCGTGCAGTTCTGCATGATCACCGGGGGGCCGTGGTGGTGGGTTCGGGCGATCAGGTCGCCGTCCACGGTGAGCTCCGGACCGAACCGGGCGACGTCGTAGCCACCTCCGGTCTGAACCGGCGGAATGCCTTCAAAGGATATGTGGCACAACGGAATCCGGCTGCGTGTCTGCTCGATCACGGAGGCGACCGCGGCGGTCTCGGCGGGCGGCCAGTACTGCTGGGTGACCGACTGCCAGACCACGGTGAGCACGTCGGACTCGACCGGGCGGGCCAGCTGTTCGGCCAGCCAGCGGGCCGCTGGCGCCCGATCGACGGTCACCGGGTGCATCCGGACGACGTCCAGTGCCGCCGCCAGCCGGGTGTGCCGCTCGAGGTCGAACGGCCAGACGAACGAGGTCAGGTAGGCCGCGCCGTCCGGGGTGGAGGCGTCGACCGGTGCCAGGTCGCAGCCGCGGCGCTCGACGATGGTCACCCCCTCCGGACGCATCTGCGCAGACGCGGTGTCCAGCCGCAACGGGCTGCCCGCATCGCCCCACTGCCAACCGGGTCCGGTGATCAGGTACCGATCCAGGTTCAGGTTCAGCCCGGCGGAGGCACCCGGTTCGAGCAGCCGCACCCGCCGCAACCCGTACCGCCGCACCGCCTCGAACAGTCCCGCGGCGAGAGCCACCGACCGGCCGGCCTCGTTGGTCTGCGGCGGGCTGAGCAGGGCGGCGCGCAGTTCCTCCTCGTGCGCGGCCAGTACCGGGAGCAGCGCCGCCCATGCCCCACCGTCGCCGTGTGTGCCCGCCGGGTCGTCGTGCCCGCCGAGCACCGGGTAGAACCGGGCCAGGCCGGGGGCCTCGCCGCGCAGCACGATCCGGAAGACGCCGGCCAGCAGACGCAGTTGCACGGCGTCGCCCCGGGAGGCCGGCAGCTGGTCACGGCAGATCGCCGCGGTCGGTCCACCGGCCTCGAGATCGTCGGCGAGTGCGGGCAGCAGGATCGTGTAGAGGTGGTCGCGGCCGTCGGAGAGCCGATGGAAGTGGTGCCGGAACTGGTCCGCCAGGGCGGCGGCGGGGTTGCCGGGTTCGCGCGGGGTGGGCACAGGCCCATCTTGCGCGAACCCGACCCGCGTCGAACCGGCCGACATGTGATCAACCGCGAGGCATGCGGTTCTGCATGATCACGCCGGGGTGGGCGTGCGGTTCTGCATGATCACGGCGGGTGGTCGTTCTCAGTGGTGGTGGGTCAGTGGTTGTGGTGGAACCACATGCCGAGTTCGGCCGGGTCGGAGAGCGGAGGCTCGAACCGGATCGTCTCCTCGCTGACCCCGGTGGCGGTCAGACAGGTCAACGCCATACCGGTCGGGCCGATCTCGCGCAGCACCACCGCCGAGGTGTCCATCGAGTTGGTGTGCCGAACCACCAGGGCACACAGCTCGGCCTGGTGATGCGACTCGAGGTGCTCGGCGACCTGCCGGTGCTGCACCGTCCAGTTGTCCGGAATGGCCCGCTGGAACTGGGCCACCGGCACCGGCACCGCTCGCCGTCCGGAGTACCGGCTCGGCCCGTGCATGATCACGGTGACGTCCTCGACGTTGACCGGCACGGTGAGCAGATCGGCGATCTCGACGACCGCGCCGGGCAGCCCCTGGTTCAGGCTGAACTGATGCATGCTGAGGTGCTCAATCAGCCCGGGAACCATTGCCACAGAACGGGCTTCGGCGCACGAGCCCTCGAGGATCAGCGCTCCGAGGGACGGGTCGGCGGTGCAGGTCAGGGTGATTCCACCGGTCGGCGCGCTGCCGTCGTTGGGCACCATCAGATGCGGCACACCGTGCCAGTCGAGCAGCGCCAGCAGGCCGGCGCCCTCGGGCGTGGTGAGCTCGTTCGGCTCCTGGGCGGCGTCGAGCGCGGGCAGGTGCTGGGTGCGGTCGCAGCGTCCGATGGCGTCGTTGAGCGCGACGCGCACCTGCTCGCATCCGGCCAGGATCGTCCGGGCCGCCACCGCTACCGACAGGTGGCGTCGCCCCCTCAGTCGAGCAGGCATCGCACGGACTCGTCGTCGAAGCTGATCGAGGGTGCCGCGGTGCGGCCCGGGGCCAGTTCGCGCACCGTCGCGGCGGCCGGCTCGAGGGTGAACAGCGGTGCGTCCGAGGCCCACGCGCCCGGGGTGGCCAGGGCCTCGTAGGGCAGCGCGGCCATCAGGTCGGCCGGAATCTGCGGGGCGCCGGTCATCACCTCCACCGAGCCGAGCTGCCGCCACCAGCCGAGCACCCTGACCTCGACCCGCGCCGTCCGGTCGGGGGCGCCGCGGCCCTCGAGGCGCAATTCGCCCGGGACGTCGTCACAACCGGACAGTCCCGGCAGTTCGGCGCCGTCCGTGGCCAACGCCACGATCTCGCCTCCGGTGACCGTCACGGCACGCAGTCCGATGCGGGTTCCGGCCACTTCCGCAGCCCCGGATCGCCCGTCCCGCAACGCGATTCGCGCGCTCGTGACCAGGTCGAGGGCGGGGCGTCCACCACTCGCACAACGAGCGGCTTCAGCCGTGGATCGGCCGGGGCGATGTCCGCACCCGTGGATTCCTTGCATAATGCTCTCCAGACCCGGTTAGGTATGCCTCACCTTAAAGCTAGTTAGGTATGCCTCACCTAACAACCTAGAAGGAGCGCGCTGTGCGTCACAAGCCCGTCGTCAAACTGAGCCGGTCATTGGGGGTGCCGCTGACCGCGAAGGCGGCCCAGGTCATGGAGGTTCGCTCCTACCGGCCCGGTCAGCACGGACGATCCCGCCACGTGGTCAGTGAGTACGGCCGCCGGCTTCGGGAGAAGCAGCTGGTGCGCGCCCAGTACTTCGTCTCCGAGCGGCACCTGCGCCGGGCCTTCGAGGCCGCCAACCGCGCCGACGGCCCGACCGGTGAGAACCTGCTCGCCGACCTCGAGCGCCGTCTCGACACCACGATCCTGCGCGCCGGTTTCGCCCGAAGCATCTACCAGGCCCGGCAGATGGTCAGCCACGGTCACGTCACCGTCGACGGCCGCAAGCTCGACATCCCGTCGGCGCGGGTCCGCGACGGCCAGGTGGTGCAGATCCGCCCGGCCAGCGCGACGAAGCTGCCGATCGCCGAGGAGGCCAAGGCCGGCCTGATCGACATCGAGATCCCGCCGTACCTGACGGTCGACCGCAACGAGCTCACGGTCACCCACGTGCGGGCGGCCAAGCGCTCCGAGGTGCCGATCGTGTGCGACGTCCAGCTGGTCGTCGAGTACTACGCCGCTCGCTGACGACGCGGCGCCCGGTACCGCCCGGTTGAGCCGGTCGGCCGGCTCGGCCGACCGGGGACGGCGCCTGGGTCAGGCGGTGATGTAGTGCAGCACCACGTCGTGCACGTGCCGGGCCTTGACGTCGCCGCGGAACTCGAGCTCGAACAGCTTGCTGCTGACCTGCAGCACCACGGTGGACGGCGAGGTGAACTGGCCGAGGATCGAGCCGTCCGAGAGTAGGCTCACCGAGTAGATGCGCTTGTAGGGCAGGCTGGTCAGGGCGATCTTGCGGCCGACCAGTGAGTTGTCCTGCACGATCACCCGGCGGTCGGTGAGGCCGACGAACCCGGTGCCGGTGCCCTTGAGGTCGTAGACCGCGACAACCTGCTCGCCGGGGAGCAGTCCGTCCTGCACGGTCTTCAGCTGACCGCCGTCGTCGTGCGGAATCTCGCTCGTCATGCGTTCGAGGTTAGTCCGATGCGGGGCCCGCCTTGGGCCGGGCGGCGCGGGGGGCGTATGGTCGGCCTCGCCGTAGTGCAGGGAAGCCGGTGTGATTCCGGCACGGTCCTCGCCACTGTGACTGGGGAGCGAACCCGACAGCGCCACTGGCACCACCCGATCGGGGTGGGGCTGGGAAGGCCGGGTGAGCTGTGATCCAGGAGTCAGGAGACCGACTACGGGGCATTGGCCACGAGGTATGGAATGGAGCTCCCTCATGAACAGCCCTGTTGTGCCCCCGGTCGAGATGCCGGCGGCGGTTCGGGTTCCCGCATGGGCCTGGCTGCTGGTCGCCTTCGCCGTGCTCGCGCTGTACCTGGCGCTGCAGGACAACGGCGCCCTGCTCAGCTCGGCCGGCAACTTCGTGCACGAGTTCACCCACGACGGCCGGCACTCGCTCGGTCTGCCCTGCCATTGAGCGGGGTGGGTTCGGCCGTGGAACACGATTCCCCGACAGCGGGCCGGCTCTCCTTCGGTGCCGTGCTGCGGGTCTGTCTGATCGCCGGTCTGCTGGCCGGTCTCGCTGCCTCGATCGTGCTGCTGGCACTGACCGAGCGGGCGATCAACCCTGCGCTGGCCATCGAGGAGGTGCGCACCGCCGCCGAGCACGCCACCGCGGTGGCCGGGCACTCCCACGACGAGGAACTGGTCACCCGGCCGATGCAGGTCTTCGGCGGTGTGGTCGCGGTGACCTTCGCCGGGGTCGCGTTCGGTGCCATCTTCGGCGTGGTCTTCGCCGCGGTCCGGCACCTTCTGCCCGGGCGCACCGACTTCAGTCGTGCGGCGATCCTGGCCGGTATCGGCTGGGCGATCTTCGCGCTGTTCCCGGCGCTGAAGATCCCGGCCAACCCCCCGGCGGTCGGTGACCCCGAGACGATCGGCACCCGAACCGCGATCTACGGCGGGGTGCTGCTGGTCGGCGTGGTGATCGCTCTGCTCGCGCTCCGGGTACGCAGCTGGGGCATCGGCCAGGGCTGGTCGCAGCCCGCCGTCGTCAGCGCGGTGGTGGCCACCGTAGTGATCGCCTTCGCGATCGCCATGCTGGTGCTGCCCTGGAACCCGGACACCATCTCCCCGGACGTGCCGCCGTCGGTGGTCTGGAACTTCCGGCTCGCCTCGCTGGCGCAGATCAGCGCGATGTGGCTGACCATGGGCCTGGCCGCCGGCTGGCTGCTGCAGCGGACGTCGTCCACCGCGCGCCCGGTCGGCGAAGTGGCCCCGGTCGGCTGAGTCGGTGGATCGATCCGGCGCAGTACCTGCTCGCCCGGCAACTGCTCGAGCAGGTACTGCGCGCGATGCCGTCCTCGGCCCGCTGGCCGCTGCTGCCCGGGCAGGGCACCGCCGAACTGCCCGGTGCGCTGCTGCTCGAC
>DAIOVT010000037.1:4222-16272 GCA_036758885.1 Kineosporiaceae bacterium | reverse complement strand
CCGCCGAGAACGCCTGGTCACCGCCTGGCGCGATCATCTGGGCCGCGACGAACGTGCCGCGGTGCTCTCCTGGGGCGCGTTCACGGTGACCTTCGCGAGCGTGCGCGCGCTGACCCATTGGATCCGGCGCGGTCATGGGCCGAAGTCCGGCGGGATGAGTCTGGGCGGCTATCACTTCCACCACTACAACCTGGGCATCGCCGGACTGGGTGCGCTCGGCGCTCTGGTGGTCCGCGACGAGGCCCGCGCCCGGATCGGTGAACACGCCGCACTGCCGCTGAGCTACGGCCTGTTCTCCGCCCTGATCGCCGACGAGGCGGCGCTGCTGCTCGACCTCAAGGACGTCTACTGGGCTCCGCAGGGCCGCAAGAGCGTGGACATCGCCACCGGCATCATCGGGGTGGGCGGTCTGGCCGTGGCGCTGAACCCGCTGGTGCAGGACCTGCGCACGTCGCGTTAGACCGTCGCCGGCGAGACCTCCCGCGGAGGGCGGATCAGCAGCGCCACGAGGGTGCCGATCGCCACGCCGATCAGCGTCTCCAGCAGCCGGTCACGCAACAGCGGCATCGCCTCCTGCGGTGCCGAGAGCTGGGTGATCAGCAGTGGCACCGGCGTCACGAAGACCAGCGCCAGCGCATAGTGGCGGGCGACCGTGAAGTCGATGCCGAACTGCAGAACGGTGAGGGCGACCACGATGCCGACCGGACTCAGGTCGAGCGCCAGCAGGATCGCGGCGGGCACCAGCCCGGCCAGGGTGCCGACGATGCGGTGCAGGCTGCGGGCGAGCTGGTGATGCAGTTCCGGGGCGACCAGCGGCACGACCGCCGCCACCATCGCCCAGCCGGCATGGGCGATGCCGAGGGCGTTCGCGGTGACCCCGGCCGCGACCACCGCGATCGCGCAGCGCAGAACGTTGACGAGGTTGCGGCGGGTGAACGCCTCCGGCCCGGCGGGGGCGTGCTCGCCGGAACTCTCGCCGCCGGGCCACAGTGCCGTCTCGAGCAGCCCGAGGCCGATCGCGAACGCCGCCGCGGCCGCGGTGACCAGCAGCGCCGGCAGCAGATCGGCGGGCTCGGCCGGGATCGCGGCGATGGTGGAGACGGCGAAGACGGTGAACAGGGCCCCCGGTGGCCGCCACCGGTAACGGTCGGAAAGGGCCGCCGACGCGCCGGCCCACACCGCGCACAGTGGCAGCACGAGCCATTGCCGGTTCGCGCTGATGCCGACGAGCGTGCCGGTCACGGACACCAGCACGAAGATCCCGCCGAGCGAGGCCTGCGCCCGCCACCGGTCCCGGGTCGGCGACATGCCGCCGTACAGCCCCGACAGCGCCCCGAACATCGCGAACGCGGCCCAGTCGGTGCGTTCGGCGGCGACCAGGATCGACAGACCGATGAGGACGGCGAGGCTCATCCGCACCGCCACGCGCAAGGAGTCGGGCGCCGGGCTGAGCTCCCGGAGCGTGGCGAACACGCCGCGCGCGGTGGTCCGGCGGCCCGAGGGGGCGCCGTCCTGATGGTGTTCGCTCAACCTTCTGCCGCAATCCGCCGGTCGGCCGCGCCGGTACCGGGCAACCGTGTGCGTCGAGGTGCGGGAGGCGGGACTCGAACCCGCACGCCCGAAGGCACAGGATCCTAAGTCCTGCGTGGCTGCCAGTTACACCACTCCCGCGCGCCCATCAGGGCGCGACAAGTGTATGGCCCGACCTTCGGCGACCGGTATCGGATATGACCCCCGGGGGCGCCGTCCTCAGATACCCAGGGCCTTGCGCAGCGAGGCGACGTGCCCGGTGGCCTTGACGTTGTAGCGGGCGAGTTCGACCTTGCCCTCGGCGTCCACGACGATCGTCGACCGGATCACCCCGGTGACCGTCTTGCCGTAGAGCTTCTTCTCGCCGAAGGCGCCCCACTCGGTGAGCACACCCTTGTCGGGGTCGGAGAGCAGCGGGAAGTTCAGCGCGTCGCGTTCGGCGAACGTGGCGAGCTTGGCGGGCTTGTCCGGCGAGACGCCGAGCACCGCGACCCCGGCGCCGGCCAGCGCCTGCAGGCTGTCCCGGAAGTCGCACGCCTCGGTGGTGCAGCCGGGGGTCATCGCGGCCGGGTAGAAGTACACGACCACGCGTCTGCCCCGATAGTCCGAGAGGCTCACGGTCGAGCCGTCCGCCGCGGTCAGGGTGAAGTCGGGTGCGGTCTGCCCCACGGCCAGTCGGTTGCCGCCCTGGTTCTTGTCGGTTCCTGTTGCTGCCTCAGCCATGGCATCAGACTAGGTGGTGCGGTTTCACGCGGTCGGTGATGGTTCGCCGAACCTGGCTGGCTTACGGTGGCGGACAGCAATAATGAGGCATCCGAGCAGGCGAGAGTGGGCGCAGTGATGAGTGAGTACGGCGGCGGTCGCCGACTTCCGGCGACACCGGTCGCCCTCGAGGCGATGATCCGTGAACGCAACTCCCACCTTTCGGCCACGGTCGAGGAGTTGGTGGCGCGCACCAAGCCCGCGGTGCTGGTGGAGAGCGCGAAGAACGACGTCAAGCGGTCGTTGTTCAACGCCACCCACACCCCGGACGGCGCCCTGAACACCCAGAAGGTGGCCGCGATCGGTGCCGTGGTGCTCGGTGTGGTCTCGATGATGGTCACCGCGCGGGTGCGCACCCGGCGGCGGCGCCGGATGGGCTGCACCTGCCACGGCGGCTGATCCGTGTCGGCCCCGTGCTGACGGCGTCCCTGTGCTGACGGCGCACGGCTGATCGGTCCGCCGAGTACGGTTCAGGGGTGAGCATCACTTCCGCCCCGGGAGGGTCGGCCGCCGGCGGCTCCGCCGGCCGCGCGCGATCCGGCGAAGCGGGTTCCCTTCCGATCCGCATGCTGCACGACCGGGTCCTGGTGAACCCGGACGGCGACGGCGGTGAGCGGCGTTCCGCGGCGGGCATCGTGATCCCGGCCACCGCCGAGGTGGGCAAGCGCCTGGCCTGGGCCGAGGTGGCCGCCGTCGGGCATCACGTGCGTCAGGTGCAGGTCGGCGACCGGGTGCTCTACGACCCGGAGGAGCGCTCCGAGGTCGAACTGACCGGAACCATGTACGTGCTGCTGCGCGAGCGCGACATCCACGCGGTCGCCGCGCCCCGGGTGGACGACGGCGCCACCGGCCTCTATCTCTGAGCACCTAGCTCTGATGCACCCCGCGCGGTTCGGCGGGAGGCCCGAATCCGCTCGGTGCGAACCATGCCCCTCCGCCGGCCGGGAGTAGTTTGCGTCCGGGGGAAGGAGTTGGGGGATGAAGCTTTCCGAGAGCCGTGTTCGAGTCCTGGCCATCGTGGTGGGGGTCGTCCTGCTGGTCGGCGTGGTGGGGGTGGTGCTGTCCCGCAGGGATGCCGGGACCGCCGACGTGGCCGTGCAGACACCCAGCAGTCAGGCGCCGTCCGTCGACACCGGATCAGCCGGCACCAGATCAGCCGGCACCGCGACGCAGCCGGCGAGCGGCGCGGCACCCGCGCCGATCACCGAGTCGGAACTGCTCTCCGCGCCGGTCCCGGCCTCGTGCCGGCACGCGGCCGGGAGACTGCAGAACGGGTCGCTGCCGCTGGCGGCCGGCACCGGGTCGATGTCCCTCGTGCGGCCGAAGAGTGCGGCGGAGCGGCAGAAGGTCCTGTTGCTGGGCGACTTCACCGGGGACGGCGCCGGCGATGCGGCTGTCGTACTGCGTTGCAATGCCGGTGGCGTGGCCTGGCCCGACATCATCGCCTTCTACGGGCCCACCGCAAGCGCCGGGCAGAGCGCCGGAATCCGGCTGCTGGGCTGGGGATACGTGACCGACCTCGGTGGCGACGACGGCGAGAACGCCACCGTGCAGTCGATGGTGCCGAAGGACGGCGGGGTGCGCGCCTCGTGGCTGACCCAGCAGGACGGCGATCCGGGTTGCTGCGCGACGCAAACCGTCAGCGCGACGCTCCGGCCCGCCGGGGGCTCGATCACGGTGCAGAACGTGGTGCACGAGACCGAGAAGCCGGTCGCGGCCACGTTCTTCGGCGCCCTGGGCGGTGGCGATGCCGCCGCCGCGCGGGCGGTCGCCGATCCCGCGGTCGCCGGCGACGCATTGTCGGACGCCGGCTCCCGAGCGGCACTCAAGGCGGCCGCCGCGGAGGCACCCACGTGTGCCGGGGTGAACAGCACCGATCTGCCGCGACCGATCGACGCCGTCGTGGGTATCGGCGGCAACGGCCAGCCCGACGTCGAGGTGCAGAGGTACTGCTGGGTCGGGGCCGACGAGGTGTACGGGCTGGCCGGGCTGACCCAAGGTGGCAACGGCTGGCGGGTCGTCTGGTGGCATCTCGTCACGCGAACCGGCGGCTGAGTCGAGTGACCGACCGAGTGACCGACCGAGTGACCGACCGAGTGACCGGTCGGGTGGCCGGCCGCGTGACGCCGCCACCGGGTGCACCCGTGAGCTTCGCGCCCGCTCGGATCACTCGCGAACGTACTCGTTGACCAGTACTCCCGACCCGTACGCCGTGCTGTCCCGGAGCCGATAGCTGGTCGGGTCGTGGTCGCCGGCGAACAGCGGCACCCCGTCGCCCAGCACCACCGGATTGACCTTCAGCACCATCACGTCGATCTGCGGGCGCAGCGCCGCGGCCAGTTGCCCGCCACCGCACAGCCAGATCCCCGCGCCGCGCTGCTTCTTGAGTTCACGGACGACGTCCACCGGGTTGTCGCCGGTGAGGGTGATCCCCTCGGCCACGTCCTGCGGCCGGCGGGTGCGGGAGAAGACGAACTGCCGGGTGTGCGGGTAGGGGTTGCGGGTCGCGGGAAAGCCTGCGGCGTAGGTGTTCCAGCCCATCAGCGTGGTGTCGAATCGCGACCCGTCGGCGGTCAGGCCGAGCGCCTGCAGCGCGACGTCGGGCAAGGTGTCGCGGTAGTCGGAAATGATCATCTCGATGTGATCTCCCTGGACCGGGAAGGCCGAGAAGTCGCCGTCCGGGGCAGCGATGAATCCATCGAGGGAGACCGCCACGAAATAGGTGAGTGTTCGCACGCCGTCCTCCTGCACGCTTGAGCACGACAGCTGTCGTGGTTCGAGGAATGTACAGCAGCTGTCGTGGACGGCGCTACTGTGCCGCCATGGCACGCAACGACGAACGCCGCACGGCGCTGGCCGACGCGGGTATCGAGGTGCTCTCCCGAGAGGGGTCGCGCGGCCTCACCCACCGGGCGATCGACGCGCTCAGTGGCTCACCGATCGGCACCACGTCGAACTACTTCCGGTCGCGTGCCGAACTGCTCGAGGGGTTGGTCGCCCGAATCGGCGAACGCATGGCCCCCGACCCCGCGGTGCTCGCCCACCTGGCCACCCGGCCGGCCGGCCGCGACTCCTTCGCCGAGCACCTGCGCGACATCGTGCGCCGGATGCTCGCTCAGCCGGCGGTCACTCTGGCCTGGTTCGAACTACGGCTCGAGGCGGCGCGCCGTCCCGAGGTGGCCGAACTGATGGAACGCTCTCTGCGCCAAGGGTTTTCCGGCGACGTCGCCTACAACGAGGCCGCCGGACTCCCCGGAGCCGCCGCCGAGATCGCGCTGTTCCACTACGCGATCGGCGGCCTGGTGCTCGACCGGTTGACGGTCTCGATCGACCCCGGCACCCCGACCGACAGGGTGATCGAGTCGCTGGTCGCCGGACTGTTGCCGGGGGAGCCCGGGTGAGCGCAAATCGCTTCTCGGCGTTGGCATTGGCCGGGCCGACACCGCTGGACATGCTGCGTGCCCTGCCCTCGATCAGGGTCAGTCCGCTGCCCTTCCTCGAGCAGTGCGTCGACCGGTTCGGCGACACGGTGGCCTTTCCGGTGCCCGGGCTCGCCACGATGCTGGTCAACGATCCGGCCGGGGTGCGCCGGGTGCTGGTCGAGAACGCGGGCAACTACACCAAGGCGACCATTCAGTACCGATCTCTCGCGCTGGTCACCGGCACCGGGTTGCTCACCGCGGACAACCCGGTCTGGCGCCGGCGCCGCGACATCGTTCAGCCGGCGTTCCGGCACGGCGCCCTGCCGAGCTTCGCGGACGCCGCGGCCCGGGCCGCCGCCGACCTGCGCCACCGCTGGGCACAGGCGCCCGATCAGGTGCTGGACGCCGACCGCGCCCTGCTCGAGGCGATGATCGGTGTGGTTGGACGCACCCTGTTCGACGATGATCTGGCCGATCTGGGTGAGCAGGTCGTCGAGGCGGTCGACGAGTCGTTGCGGGTGATCATCGCCCGTGCCCAGTCGCCGATACCGGCCCGGCTGGCGTTGCGCGCCGCTGCCCGGCTGCGCCGTACCCGGGCGGTGATCGACAACGCCTGCGCCACGGTCATCGCCCGGCACGGTCTCCCGGCGTCCTCGGCCTCGCCGCCGGGCGACGCCGAGGGCAACGTGCTGTCGTTGCTGCTGGCGGCCGAGCGGGCCGGTGTCATCGACCGGCAGGCGGTACGAGACGAGATGGTCACCATGATCATCGCCGGTCACGAGACAGTGGCCGCCGCGCTCACCTGGGCCTTGTACCTGCTGGCCGGAAACCCGCACGTGCAGAACGAGATCGCCGCCGAGCTGGACGCCGTCCTGGCCGGCCGATCACCCGGGTGGGACGACCTGCCGAAGCTCGCCCACACCCGCGCCGTCCTCGACGAGACGCTCCGGCTCTACCCGCCGGCCTGGGTGATCACCCGGCGCAGCGTCGCCACCGACACCGTGGCCGGGGTCGATGTCCCGCCGGGCACCCTGATCCTGATCAGCACCTGGCTGGTGCACCGCGACGCCCGCAACTTTCCCGACCCGACCCGGTTCGATCCGGTTCGCTTCCTCGACGGCGGTGGTACTCCGCCGATCTCGCGGCGTCCCTCGGGCAGCTACCTGCCGTTCGGTGTCGGGCCACGGTTGTGCATCGGCCGCGACGCCGCGCTCGCCGAAGGGGCGCTGATGCTGGCCGGGCTGCTGCAGGGGCGCCACGTGGGGCCGGCGCCGGGCGGCTCGACGAAGGTCGGTGCCGATGTCGGGGTCGACGCCCTGATCACGTTGCGTCCACGCGGGGGACTGCCGCTCAGGCTGGTCGATAGGAGTGGTCCTCGGCCCAGCTGAGCAGATCCGGCAGCGGCCAGGTGTTCACGATCCGCTCCACCGGCACCCCGGCCGACTCGGCGCGGGCGGCGCCGATCGGCTGCCAGTCGAGCTGACCGGGGGCATGTGCGTCGGTGTCGATCGAGAACAGACAGCCGTGCTGAACCGCCTTGCGCAGCAATGCCATCGGCGGGTCCAGCCGCTCCGGCCGGGAGTTGATCTCGACCGCGACCCCGGTCTCGGCGCAGGCCGCGAACACGGCATCGGCATCGAACGTGGACGGCGGGCGCGCCTTGCCACTGCGGGTGCTGCCACGCATCGTCGTGCTGCCGTACCGGCGGTCGATCACGTAGCGGCCGGTGCAGTGCCCGAGCACGTCGGTACGCGGGTTGCGGATCGCCGCGATCATGCGCCGGGTCATCGGCTCGGCGGGCATCCGCAGTTCGGAGTGCACGCTGGCCACCACCACGTCGAGCCGGTCGAGCAGTTGCTCGGTCTGATCGAGGCCGCCGTCGCTGAGAATGTCGACCTCGATGCCGCTGAGCATCGTGAACCCTGCGGCGAAGCCCGCGTTCAGCTCGGCGAGCACCTCGAGCTGGCGGCTCAGCCGTTGCACACTCAGTCCGTTGGCCACCGTCAGCCGCGGCGAATGGTCGGTCAGCACTGTGTATTCGTGGCCCAGTTCCCTTGCGGTGCGGGCCATCTCGTCGATCGGGGAGCCGCCGTCCGACCAGTCCGAGTGGGTGTGCAGGTCTCCGCGCAGTGCCCGGTAGATCTGATCACCTCCCTCGGCCAGGGGTAGGTTCGCTCGCGCGGTCAGCTCGCTCAGGTATGCCGGTTCGGTGCCCTCGACCGAGGCCTCGACCACGGCAGCGGTCTTCTCGCCGATCCCCTTGATCTGCCGCAGCGACCCGGTCCGGGCCAGCAGCGCGACGTCGTCCGCAGGCAGTGCGGCCAGGGCCGCCGCCGCGGTGCGGAAGGCCTTGACCCGATAGCTCGACTCCAGCGTGCGCTCGAGCAGGAAGGCGATCCGGCGCAGGTCCTGCACCGGATCGCGCGACGGGGGCGCATCACTGGCACTCATCCGACCCAGCCTAGGGCTCGCCGTGCGGGGGCGGGTGGTCGATACTTGCCCGATGGCCGGGACGCGTGGGGCTGCCGCAACGGCGCCCGTGGTGATCGTCGAGATCGAGCACAAGTACGACGTTCCCGACGACTTCGACCTCGACGGGCTGTCGGCCGGTCTGCTGGAACTGCCCGGGGTCGCCGGGGTGAGCCCGGCCCGGGTGCTCGAACTCGAGGCCGGCTACTTCGACACCGCCGATCTGCGGCTGCTGGCGGCGCGCCGGACTTTGCGCCGGCGGGTCGGTGGCGTCGACGACGGCTGGCATCTCAAGGAGCCGGGCAAGGGTGCCGGACGGCGCGAGACCCTGCTGCCGCTGGGACGTTCGGCGCGGGTGGTGCCGGCCAGGCTGCGCCGCGCCGTCGCCGTGTACACCCGGGGCCTCCCGCTGCTGCCGGTGGCCCGGCTGTTCACCGAACGGACCGTTGTCGTGCTGACCCAGGACGACGGCGCGCCGATCGCCGAGGTGATGCTCGACCGGGTGCGCGCCTGGCCCTCGACGAGAACGCGGACGAGCACGAGATCGTCTGGCAGGAGCTCGAGGTCGAGCTCGCGCCGTTGCCGGGGGAGGAGGAACCCGTTCTCTCCCAACCGCTTCACGACCGGGTGCTGGCCGCCGGTGCGGTGCCGAGCGCCAGTGTCTCCAAGCTCGCCCGGGCGCTCGCCGGTACCGGACGGCGCCCCACCGGACGAGGTGCCGGGGCCGGTGCCGGAACCGGTGATGGCGCCGGTGACGGGCTGGGGGGCGACCACGGCCTCGCCGTCCGGACGACCCTGGAGTACCTGCGCAACGAGACCCGGCACCTGATCTCCGCCGACCCGGGGGCCCGTGCGGACGTGCCCGACGCGGTGCACCAGATGCGGGTCGCCTGCCGCCGGTTGCGCAGTGCCCTGGCGGTGTACCGGCCGATGTTCGCCGAGGGTGCCACCGTTCGGTTGCGTGCCGAACTGCGTTGGCTGGCAACCGAACTCGGCCCGGTCCGGGATCTCGAGGTGATCCGCGAGGAGTTGCTCACGGATCTTTCCCGCGAGCCTGCGCGGATGCGTCCGGGACCGATCCGCACCCGGGTGCGGCGGGAGTTGACCACTCGTTACCGCGCCGCCCATGACGAGGCGATCACCGAACTCGACTCGGCGCGCTACTTCCGGCTGCTCGACACGTTGGAGACCTTCGTCGAGGCACCACCGCTGGCACCCGGCGCCGAGCGGTTGGGCCGCAAGTTCCTGATCAAGCGGGTGAACCGGGCCTGGCGGCGGATGCGCCGCTTCCACGACGAACTTCTCGCCATCGACGCCCCCGCCGGACAACCGGCGCCCGGGGACGATGCGGTCGTCGGGGAGAACGCCACCGGGGAGACGGTCACCGGGGAGACAGTCGCGACGGAGCGGCCCCGGCTTCGTGCCCGGGACGAGGTCATGCACGACATCCGCAAGGCCGCCAAGCGCGCCCGGTACGCCGGTGAGTCGGTCAACCCGGTGTTCGGGGACGACGCCCGCACCTTCTCCTCGGCGATGTCGCGCATCCAGACGGTGCTCGGCGATCACCAGGACTCGGTGGTGCTGCGCGCCGAACTGCTCGACCTCGCGGCCGTCGCCCGCGCCGCCGGTGAGGACACCTTCGGCTACGGCCGGCTGCACGCCCTGCAACAGGCGCGCGCCGAACGCACCGACGCGGACTTCGAGAAGGCCTGGGAAGCCCTCGCCGGTCTCACCCCGTTCCGCCCCCAACCCCCGCCGTGATCATGCAGAACTGCACGGTCCGCCCGTGGGGTCGCCGTCCCAACCCGGCGTGATCATGCAGAAGTGCATGCGCGTGCACTTCTGCATGATCACGGGGTGAGGTGGTCGGCCAGTCGGCGGACGAAGGCCGCCTGCGCCGAGACGATGCGCGCGGCGGCGTCGTCCAGTTCGAACCAGGCAACCCGATCGATCTCGGGGAAGGACTGCATCCGACCCGATCGCGGCGGCCACTCGAGTTCGAAGGTGTTGCTGTGGGCGTCGGCCGGGTCGAGGTCGCCCTCCAGCGCCCAGGCGGTGACCAGCTTGTTGTTGGCCTGCACCGCCTCGCCGAGGGCGATGTACTCGCCGTCCGGAAGCGGCAGTCCGACCTCCTCGACGAATTCACGCTGGGCGGCTGCGAAGGCGTCCTCGCCCTGCTCGTAGCCGCCCTTCGGAATGCTCCAGGCACCGACGTCGCGGCGTTGCCACAGCGGCCCGCCCATGTGGCCGAGCAGTACCTGTGGCCCGGGATCGCCGGTGCGGCGGTAGAGCAACAGGCCTGCGCTGAATCGGCGCGGCTTCACCGATGGGGTCGCCACGATTCCTCCCTGGGGGCGAGCGTGTGGCCCGAGCGCGCTCGGCACGGATGTCGAGCGTCTCCGGCGGGGACGGGTGGTCCTACTTTGCCTCGCCGCGGAGAAGGATTCTTGTTGTTGCCTAGTATGCAACGCGTTCCGCATGACGATACGATCTGAGCATTGCTGGCATCGGCCGATTCATGAGGGATGGCGATGAAACGTGGCTTCCCGGGCCTGTCCGGCGGCGTTCCGGCCGCGATGCGCGAATGGCTGGAATCGCCCCGGTACGAGGTGATCCCCACTGCGACGATCGAGGCAAAGGTCCTGGACGCCGTCCCGAAGAACGTGACGGTGACCGTGACCGCCTCACCGGTCAAAGGTCTGGAGCCTACCCTGGAACTGGCCGAATCCCTTGCGGCGCAGGGGTATTCGGTGGTTCCACACATCGCGGCGAGGTTGCTGCGCGACGAGCAGCATCTCGGTGAGGTGGCGCAGCGGCTGACCGCGGCGGGCGTCCGCGAGGTGTTCATGCCGGCCGGCGACGCCGATCCGCCCGCGGGCGCGTGGGAAGGGGCGCTGCCGGCGCTGATCGCGCTGACCGATCTCGGCCGGCCGTTCACCGACGTCGGTATCACCGGGTATCCCGAGTCGCACCCCAGCATCGATGACGACGTGACGGTGCAGGCGATGTGGGACAAGCGCGCCCACGGCACCGTGGTCATCTCGAACCTGTGCTTCGACCCGAAGATGATCGGCGAGTGGGTGAAGCGGGTGCGCCGCCGCGGTATCGAGCTGCCGATCAAGATCGGCGTGGCCGGCCCGGTGGAGAAGACAAAACTGCTCTCGATGGCCACCAAGGTCGGGGTGGGCGAATCGACCAGATTCCTCACCAAGCACACCAAGTGGTTCGCCAAGATGGCCGGCCCCGGGTACGCGCCCGAGAACCTGGTCGCCCGCATCGCCCGCGAGGTCGGCGACCCGCGGTACAAGGTCAGCGGGCTGCACGTGTTCACCTTCAACCAGGTCGCCGAGACCGAGGCCTGGCGACAGCGACTGCTCGAGGCGTCCTGACCGCACGCCGCCGCCTTGCCCCGGGGTCGCGGGTGCCATCGTGGACGGATGACCGTGCAGTTGCGCCCCGCCCGGCCGGGCGATGCCCAGGCCCTGGCCCAGGTGCACGTCGCGGCCTGGCGCTCCGCCTACGCGGGGCTCATGCCGCAAGCACTGCTCGACTCCCTGGACGTCGCCGCCCGTGCCCGGTGGTGGCGCCGGCTGCTGAGCGATGAGCAGTTGAAGGCTCGCCACCGTGCGGTTCTGGCCGAACGCGACGGCGAGGTGATCGGGTTCGTGCTCACGGGCCCCGATCGAGAGGACGGCGCCCCCGCCGGCGCCGCGGAGATCAACGCGGTCTACGTGCTCGAGGCGCACTGGGGAAGCGGGGCCGGGGCGGCGCTGTTCCGCCGGGCCGAGCGCGACCTGCGCGCCGACGGATTCCACACCGGCAGTCTCTGGGTGCTGGCCGGCAACACCCGGGCCAGGGAGTTCTACG
>DAIOVT010000037.1:0-4212 GCA_036758885.1 Kineosporiaceae bacterium | reverse complement strand
GACGGCACCTCGAAGTACGAGGACACCGGCGGCGTGCTCATCGAGGAGATCCGCTACCGCACCACCCTCACCCCGGCGTGATCATGCAGAACCGCTTCGGCCACCGAGGCAGTTCTGCATGATCACGCGGGGGTAGGTGTCAGAGGTAGAGGATGCCGCGGGGTTCTTCGTCGATCCGGACCAGGTCGACGTCGCGGCACATCACCTCGGCGAGGGTCATCGGGCGGCTGCTCGGCGATCCGAGGGCGGTGGCCTCCGCCGCTGACAACAGACCGAACTCCAGCATCGACAGACACCGTCCCGGCCGCAGAAGTGCGGGGTGGATCCGGGTCAGCTCGGTGTTGGTGGTCAGCAGGAAGAGGCACCGAAGCCCCTGTCCCAGTAGGCCGTCGGCCAGGTTGAGCATGGTCGACACGGGTCCGCCCTGGGCGGCGGTGAGTCCCTCGGCGTCCTCCATGACGATCAATCGCCACTTGCTGTCGTCGTCGGAGTTCAGCAGGATCCGGCGAAGGTACTTGCCGTCGGTGAGCAGGGATTCCGGATCACTGATCACCACCGGCAAGGTCCACTCCTTCCATGCGTTGATCAGAGCCCGGATCGCGGTGGTCTTGCCGGTCCCCGGACGTCCGTGCCACACCAGCAGTCTCGGCGAATCCTCGGTGGAGACGTGATCGACCAGTCCCGAGATCGATCTGGTCACGGCAGCCGGGTAGAGCCGCGAGATCTCGGCCCACTCGCGAACGTCCAGATCCACGTAACGGGAGCCGAGTTCGCGATCGGCGAACTCGACGCGCACCGTGCCCGGCCCGGCCAGGTGGCGGAGCTGTTCGACGAAGCGCTCGGCCGCGGTGCGGGCCCGATCCAGGGAGGGACCGGCCACGAGCACCCGGCCGCCCTTGTTCCAGCTGTCGAGCCAGATCACGCAATCCTGATGCACGAGAACGTGATCCAGGCTGCCGTCGAGTTCGACGGCCAGCAGCAGGTCGTGTCCCGTGGGCAGCACGTCGGCCGTGTGCGCGTCGGGCAATGAGCGTCCGGCCAGGTGGATCAGACCGCGGCCGGCTATCTCCCGGGTGAAGAGGAACGACGGCATGTCTTGGTCGGCCCGGGTCAGCTCGGTGGTCGGGGTCGGCTGGAACCCGGCCCCCGCGGCCGGAGTCGGTGTGAGGAGGTGAAAAGCGTTGGCAGTCATAGCAGGCATGCTCACCGTGAGGTCGAAGGGGGGAGCCTGCCCGTCGCGCTCAGCGCAGTGCAGGCCCCGTGGTGGGTGGAGAGTCGTCGAACATGGGTGTGCTCCTCGGGGACGTTGTGCGGCGATCATGCTGGCACGCACGGCCTCACCGGCACAACGGATTTCACTCGTGCGGCAGCTCCGGTCGTGTTGCTGCCGAACGCTGGTCGGGTCAGCTGCAATATTCCTTGTAGGTGATCTCGGGCATCGCGCCGGCGATGATGGTGGTCACCGGTCCGGAGGTGGCCGGCTCACCCTGCGGGGTGACGAAGCCGAACAGGATGCCTCGTGTCTTGGCCGGGTTCTGCACCAACAGCCAGCCCTCGGACATCAAGGCCTCGGTCGGGACGGCGTCCGGATAGGCGGCAAGGACGTCGGCCCTGCTGCTGCCGACGTGCACGTTCTTGTCGGTCTGCAGGGCGGTGGTGGTGACCTTGAGCGCGAACACCTTGCCCGTGGCGCCACCGCCGGCGTACACCCGCACACCGTCCCCGTCGGCCAAGGTGCAGAAATCCTCGACGGTACTGACCTTGTCTCCGGCCGCGGAGGCCGTGCTGTTCAACTGCGCCGCTGTCATCGTCACTCGATAGTCGCCGATTCCGTCGAAGTCGATGAGATTCGTGGCGGGCACGGAACTTTCGGACGGCGACGCCGCTGCGCCGGACGATGTGGTGGCGCTGTCGGCCGGCGTGGTGCTGGTCTGCGACGAGCAGCCTGCGAGCGCGATCGAGGTAGCGGCCAGAAGCGCCGCCGAACGCCCTCGCCGGGCTCGCCATGGCGTCTGCCCTCGGGTCGGGCCGGTGATCATGACGCTCTCCCTCCAGGTTCTTTCGCCCAGGCGTTCAGCCCGGCCTGTGTGCCGAGGAATCGGTTGCGGTCCAAGCCGTTCCGCACCCCGTACTGCCAGACCGTCGGGCTCTTCCAGCCGGCCGGCACCGGACCCATCGGTCCCTCGTGGTCGTACAGCCACAGCGGATTGGTGGCGGCGAAGGTGGTGTTGTCGCCGGTGCACTCCGACCACCAGTCGGCACGCACGTAGATGACCGCGTTGCGACCGGTCTGCTCGCGATAGGTACGGGTGAAATCCCTTATCCAGGAGACCATCTGCCCGGAGGTCTTGCCGTAACAGGCCGCTCCGTCAGGGTTCTTCTCCAGGTCGAGCGCCCCCGGCAGGGTGCGGCCGTCGGCCTGCCAACCGCCGCCGCTGCGCACGAAGTGCCGTGCCTGTTCGGCACCGGAGGAGTTCTTCGGACGGGCGTAGTGGTACCCGCCGGTGAACAGTCCGGCGGCCCGTGCCCCGCGCCGCTGCTCGGTGCGGTAGCGATTGGTCCAGGTGGTTCCCTCGCTGACCTTGATCCAGGTGAACCGGGCCCCCGAATCGGCCACGGCCGGCCAGTCCACCTTCGGCTGGTATGCCGAGACATCCACTCCGGCAACGGTTTTCGCGGCTGATCCGGCAGTGGGTGGCATCAGGCGGGTGGTGCTCGGGCTGGCCGGCGGCGGCGACCAGGCACTGGTCCCTGTGCTGGTGGACGAGGTAGGTGAGGTCGCAGTTCCGGCCGGAGCGGTGGACGGCGCGCCGCTCGGTGCGTTGCCGGTTGTGGTGCTGTTGCTCGCGCAGGCCGTCAGCAGGCCGAGCGCCGTGGCGGCGGCCATTGTTCGCAGAACGTTCGAGCGCGATTCCATCGCCCAGTTCTAGCAGCCCAGGCCAGCCTTGCCTTACTGGAATCATTCCAAAAAAAGGTCAACAATGGATGTTGTCAGCAAGGAAGACCGAAGCAAACGACGGGAGCAATCACCCGTCAGAGAGGAGCGGTTCCCGTGACCGAGGCACCCTCCACCGTTCAGAACACCACTTCCCCCAAGGTGCCCACGCACACCGCGCACCCGGCGTTCACCGCATCGCCGAAGCTCGCCGGGCACCTGCAGCAGCTGCTCGTGGACCTGATCGACCTGCAGCTCGTCGGCAAGCAGGCCCACTGGAACGTCGTGGGCGTCAACTTCCGCGACACGCACCTGGTCCTCGACGAGGTCGTCGAGGCAGCGCGCGACTTCGGCGACGAGCTCGCCGAGCGGATGCGCGCGCTGTACGCCCTTCCCGACGGACGCAGCGGCGCCGTTGCCGCGCAGACCAGCCTGGCGGCGTTCCCCGCCGGCGAGGTGGGCACCGCCGAGACCAGCGACCTGATCGCCTCGGCCCTGTACACCGTGGCCGCCACCGCTCGGAAGATCCACGGTGACGTGGACGCCGAGGACCCGACCACGGCGGACCTGCTGCACTCGATCCTGGCCCGGGTCGAGCAGCTCGCCTGGATGATCGACGCCGAGAACCGCGTGGCCAACGCCTCGCAGCCGCACTCGATCGAGGTCTGAGACCCGCTCAGGCGGGCCGGCGCGCGCCGATCTCCTCGCGCAGCGCCGTCCTCGTGGCCTCCGGGGCGAACGACGCCTCGACCGCCGCGAGTGCCAGATCGACCACGCCGGACGCATCGAGTTCGAGCAGTTCGGCCGCGATCCGGTACTCGCGGTTGAGTGTGGTCGCGAACATCGGCGGGTCGTCGCTGTTGATCGTGACGACCACGCCGGCATCACGCATCGCCCGCACCGGGTGGTCGCCGAGGGAGTCGACCGCCCGCGTGGCGATGTTCGAGGTGGGGCACACCTCCAGCGGAATCCCTTGCTCGGCAAGGTGTTCCAGAAGTTTCGGGTCCTGGGTCGCCGAGGTCCCGTGACCGATCCGCTCCGCCCCCAGGGTGGTGACGGCGTCCCAGATCGTCTGCGCGCCGGTGGTCTCACCCGCGTGCGGCACGCTGTGCAGGCCGGCCGCCCGGGCCCGGGCGAAGTAGGGCTCGAACTGCGGCCGGGGCACCCCGATCTCGGGGCCGCCGAGGCCGAAGCCGACCAGGCTCTGCGGGCCGTGCTTGAGCGCGTAACCGAGCGTGGCCTCGGCGGCGGGCAGACCGAGTTCGCCGGGGATGTCG